>JABFRY010000343.1 GCA_013140955.1 Acidobacteriota bacterium | reverse complement strand
CTGCTCAGCGTAGGCGCGTTCCAGCCGGTCCCTGACGCCGCGCAGGTTGTTCTCCACCACGCCCTTGACGCGCGAGCGGATGATCGCCCGCTTCAAGCCCCCGAGCAGACCTCCCAGCACGTCGATGCGTGACCGGTTCGCGTAGACGAGCAGCGTCCCGCCTCCCGGTGCCGCGCCCGGGTCGTGCAGCAGCAGCGTCAACCCCAGGGAGGTATCGAAGTAGTGGGTGGCGTAGATCTGCTTCGACGCGCTGGCGAACGCAATGGCGGCATCGCCGGGCGTGGGCACGATGGCCAGGTGCGTGATGGTGAGGCCCACCTTGCCGCTCTGGCGCTCCCGGGTCCAGTAGAAGAGATCGCGGGTTCCGGGCTCGGTGTCGGGAAAGCGCTGCAGGTGCCGGTCGAGGGCAGGGAACGCGGTGAGAATCCCGGGACTGTCGGCACGCAGGCGGGCAAAGGCCTCACCGACCGACACGGGCGGGTTGGCGTCGTCGTACTGCATCAACGCCGCGTCCCCCTGCCGCTGGTAAGCCGCCACGTACCGGATCAGAATCGCGTGCATCAGGGCGGTGGCCCGCTCCCGGGCATCGGGCGCCGTCCAGGGCACCTGGGAGGCCAGCTGCGTGATGGCCTCCGCCGGCAGCTGCACGCCACAGTCGGACACGCGGCACCGGCGCAGGTCGCTCAGGTCGTCGGTCTCCAGGGCGAGGTCGGCCAGGTCGGCGAGGCGCGCCGGATGGCTGAAGGTCCCGACCTGGACGACGGCGTCGCCCGTCCGGAAGGTTTCGACGTCCTGCATCTGCTCGACGTAGAACGCGGGTGGCACCGCCAGCCGCACCAGCCCCAGGCTGGCCACTTCGCTGTCATCGGCCGCGTCGAGCGTCATCGCCACGATCGCGCCGCCCTCCACGGCCCGGAGGTCGGCCGCCGCCACATCGAACAGTTCCACCACGCGGGCCCGCGCCGCAGCGCCGAGCGGAGCCGTCGCGGACTGCGCCGTGATGTGTGTATCCCCGCCCACGCACAGGGCAAGAAGAACGATGACGACCCCCTGGCGCGCCCGGGCGTGCCGGGTCTGGCGTGTGGCGGCTGCAGGTCGGGACCCCGCACATGGGACGGTGGTGGATGGCACGTCCCCATCATGACAGAAGCGGGGATCTGCCCCCGGCAGCAAGCCCGGCCGGAACGAGGCTCGTACACACGAAGGGCGTCCCCGGTGGGACGCCCTTCGTGTTGCGAATCGTGTGACGTGCGGCTACCGCACGCGGCGTGCCGCTAGGGGCACTTGAGCGCGAGCTTCGAGAGCTTGAAGGCATCCTCCGGGGTCGTGTCGCCTTCCTGCGCAGCGATGACGATCACGTTGCCCTTCAGCTTGCCCGCGTTGAGATCCGCCCACCGCGACCCTGACGTCACGTTGGCCGTCGCATTGTCCTCCTTCGTCAGGCTCGCGAGCACCGCGTCGCTCAACGTGAGGTGGTTGGCGTAGGGGTTCGCCTTCGTGCCGATCCAGACCGTGATGTCACTGTCTGCACCGACCGCGTCGAGGAACACCTTGTCGAGCACGACCTCCTGATCGAACTCGAGGAGCACGTAGTTGTCGCGGCCGCCCATGTTGTCGACCTTGTGCTTGTCGTAGCTCCCGTTGCCCTCGCTGCCGTCGGTCACGCCGAGGCCGCCGCTGTAGGCGCCGAGATACGCGGTGTTCCAGGTGCCGTAGGAATCCTTCCGGCTGAAGGCGCTGGCCTTCACGTTCACGCCGTTCATCGAGAACGAACGGAGGTTGCCGGCCGAACCCGACGTGCTGGAATTGCCCGTGAAGGACAGCGTCCCTTCGGCGGCGCACACCGACGGCTCGCACACCGTGGTGATCTTCGAGAGCTTGAAGCCGTCGTTGCTGTCGCCGATCTTGGCGGCAATCACGACCACGTTGCCCGAGACGCCGGCGGCGTTCACCGACGCGGTGCGCGCGCTGCTCCCGCCGGTGTTCATCTCGGTGAAGCCCATGTCGCTCAGCACCTGGGCGCTCAGCGTGACGTGGTTGGTGTAGGCATTCGGGAGCGTTCCGACCCAGAAGGTGACGTCGCTGTCGCCCACCACGTAGTTGAGGAACGCGCTGTTCACCACCACGGACCGCTCGAACTCGAACATCACGTAGTCGTTCGACCCCGAGTTGTCCACCAGGTGCATGTTGTTGCCACCGGTGCCCTCGCTGGCGTTGGTCACGCCCAGCCCGTACGAGTACTGGCCGAGGAACGCGGGAGCGAACGCGTTGGTGGAGGTGTTCCGGCTCCACGCGCTCACGTTCAGGCCCACGCCGTTGTTCACGTAGTTGCGGACGTTGCCGTAGGGGCCGTAGAGCTTCGAATTCCCGTACTTGGTGAAGTCGAAGGTGAGCGGCACGCAGATGGGCGGCGGCGCGGCCACGAAGCCCGCATCGACCGTGCGATTGGTCTCGCCGGCCATCAGCAGGTAGTTGCCCGACACGCCGTTCACCGCATCCGAGTCGGTGGCGTCGTTGCCCTGATTGGCCGGCGACGGGTCGAGCCCGGCAGGCGTCTCGAAGGACACGTAGTAGCAGCCCGGCGTCAGACCCGAGAACAGGTACGCGCCCAGACCATCCGTGGTGTCGGTCGCAAGCGGGGTACCCGTCGCGCACGAGTAGAGCGTCACCAGCACGCCCGCGATCCCGGGCTCGCCACCGTCCTGCTGACCATCGGCGTCGAGGTCCTTCCAGACGAAGTCGCCGAGCGCCGCCGGAACGTAGAAGCCGGCATCCACGGTGAGGTTCGTCTCACCCGCGACCAGCGTGTACTGGCCCGTCATGCCGCCCACCGAGTCACTGTCGAGGGCGTCGTCGCCGCCCTGGTTCGCGGGCGACGGCAGGTAGCCGCCGGGCGACCCGAAGGCCACCTTGTAGCAGCCCGGCCGAAGCCCGCTGAACAGGTAGAAGCCTCCCGGCCCGGTGAGCGTGGACGCGACCGGCATGCCGGTGCAGTCGAGCAGCGTCACCGAGAAGCCTTCGAGCCCGGGTTCGTTGCCGTCCTGGACGCCATCGGCGTCGAGGTCCAGCCACACGAAGTCGCCGAGCGCCGCGGGCTGCACGAAGCCGAAGTCGATCGTGAGGTCCGACGCGAAGTCGTTCGGCAGGCTCACGAGCGCCGGGTTCGGGTTGCTGTCGAGTTCCGCGCCGCCCACGTTGGACGTCGTCGGGTCGTAGCCGGCAGGAGGCGTCACGACGACCTTGTAGTCGCCGCCGCAGAGACCCTGGAAGCGGTAGCCGCCCAGGTCGTCGGTGGTGGTCACGGCCAGCAGCCCGTTGTCCGACGCGCGCCGGAGTTCGACCGCCACGCCGGCGATGCCCGGCTCACCCGCGTCCTGGCGGCCATTGGCGTTCAGGTCGTTCCACACGAAGTTGCCGATCTCACCCGCGCAGGGCGGCATGAAGCCGAAGTCGATCGTGAGGTCGTCGCCGTTGAGCGGCAGCAGCACGAACGACGGGCTCGCGTTGCTGTCGAGGTCGGGGCTGGTCGTGCCAGTCGGCGACGGCTCCAGCATCGGCGGCACCGAGGCCGGATCCACCACCACCTGGAAGCGGTCGTCGCACAGGCCGCTGAACAGGTAGAAGCCATCCGCGTCGGTGATGGCGGTGCCGACGGTTGCACCGGTCGAATCGAGCAGGTGCAGCGTCACGCCCTGGATGCCGGGTTCGCCCGGATCCTGCACGCCGTTGCGGTTCAGGTCGTTCCACACGAAGTTGCCGATCGTGCCGCGGCAGGGTGCGTAGAAGCCGAAGTCGAGCGTGATGTCGGTCGAGTCGTCGAGCGTGAGGACGGTGCTCGTCGGGCTGCCGTTGCTGTCCACGTCGGCCGCGCCGGCGTTCTGGAGCGTGGGCACCATGCCGACGGGCGGATCGACCACTTCGACGGTGTAGAGGCCCGCGCAGAGCCCGGTGAACTCGTAGAACCCGTCGGGACCCGTCACGGTGGTCTGGTTACCCTCGACGAGCCGGACGGTCACGCCCGGAATGCCGGGTTCGCCCGGCTCCTGGATGCCGTTGCGGTTCAGGTCGTTCCACACGTAGTCGCCGATGGACCCGGTGCAGGGCGAGATGAAGCCGAAGTCGATCGTCTGATCCGAGGCGCCATCGAACGGCAGGCTGACGAGGACGGGTCCGCCGTCGCTGTCGTTGTCGACGTCGTCGGCGCCCACGTCGCGCAGCGTCGGCACGTAGCCGGCCGGCACCGTGGTGGGGTCGATCTCGACGGTGTAGTTACCGGCGCAGGCCCCCTCGAACTGGTAGTAGCCGGGCGCGCCGCCAATCGGATGCGGTCCCGTGACGTAGCTCGCCACGATGTTCCCACCATCCTTCAGGTTCACCTTCACGCCGTTGATACCCGACTCCCCGGGATCCTGGACACCGTTGCGGTTGGCGTCGAACCACACGAAGTCGCCGATGGTGCCGCACGACGGCAGCTCGGTGGTGGCCTCGTAGTCGAACCCGAACTGGCCGTTGGCCAGCGTGGCTTCCGCGACGACCGTCATCGAGAACGGTCCCTGCAGGTCGCACGTGGTCGTCTCGGTGCTCTCGAACGAGAGACCGTTGGCCTGCTGCAGCCCGGTGGTGCAGACCTGCGGGCCTGCGGTGCCGAAGGCCGTGTTCGACGCATCCACGAAGGACTGGAACGACAGCGTCGCCGGCACGCCGGACAGGCCGCTGACGCGGCTGACCAGGACACCGGTCCCGTTGATCGGGCCCACGAAGTCCGTGTCGGTCAGCTGGATCTGGATGGTCGCCGCGGCGCCCACGTTGCGGCTCACCACGTTGAGGTGCAGCTGCGCGTTCGCGGGTCCGCCGATGGCGGGCTTGGAGTTGCCGACGATCACGTTCAGCTCGTACCCGCCGAGCGGTCCGACATAGCCGACGTCGCCGGCCGCGGGCAGGGTGTCGCCCGGGCCGTTGTCCTGTACGACGACCACCGCGCCACCGGACTCGAGGCGGAGCGTGAGGGCTGCTGCGAGGTTCGGGGCCAGCAGGCCGAGAACCGTGATGGCCAGCACGACGATCCTGGCCCCAACGGGTCGAGCAAATTCAGTGAACGGTATCGGACTCATACGCCTCTGCCGGCAGCACCGTTCAGGACGGGGTCTCGCTGCCGCGAAATGGCTCTGGTTCTCCGCGTCCATCGCGAAGTAAGTCGGCCGGAGGGAGGAAATACCTGGACAAGGCCACCTTGTCGAAATCGCCCAATTTCACGCAATTTCAAGGGGTTCCAGTTCCTCCCGGCCAACTCGCCGGAGCGTGCCGGCCGCGACAGAGCCAAGGGCGTGCCAGATCAGATGAGGTTGTCGCCGGACGGAACGCGCTGGAGCGACGTGCGGACGCCGAAGGGCACCGCGCCGTCTGTTCCGGCACAGAGAAACATCCGGCGCGCGACCCCGTGGTTGCTAGGCGGCGTGGCGGATGTGGCGTGGAAAAGGAGGTGGTGGGTGAGGTGACGATGTGGAGGGAGGGCCGGCGAAGTCGCACGCGAGTGCGACCTGGCCAGTTCACCGCGCGAGGAAGAATTGGTCGGGATGACTGGATTCGAACCAGCGACCCCTTGACCCCCAGTCAAGTGCGCTACCAGGCTGCGCTACATCCCGACATCGCCGTGAGCCCTCCCGTGCGCGGGGAACGCAACGGGCCGTGCACCGCAGGGTGCACCGAACGACCGGCGAGAACCGAATAACCTTACGCCTGCGACCCCGGTGTGGGCAAACGCGAATGCGGCGTGTGTTGCGACGCCGTCCCTACGCGCTCGCCCGCTTGCCCTTGGCGCGGGACACCTGCTTCACCTTGACGGCGGCGTGCTCGAGGGCGGCCTCGGCCCTGGCCGGCATCGCCCGCACCCGCTCGCGACCATCGGCTGGAGGCGGCTCGAGCCGGTATTCCTCGCCACGTGGACCACGACCTGCCGGCCCGTCCAGCATGCCGAGCAGGGCGCGCAGGCCTTCGCGGACGCGGGTCACGCGTTCGCGGGCGTCGGCCCCCAGGGTCTCGAGCACCTCGGCATCCTCGACCTCGGGCGCCCTGGGCAGCGAGTCCTCCAGCCGCCGGCGCGCGCCCGACAGCGTGAGTCCTTCCACGAACACGAGCTGCTTGATGCGAAGAACCTGATCGACGTCCGCCTGCCGATAGACGCGCGGACTGTCCTGCGTCTTCTGGATGCCCAGCCACGGGAATTCCTTCTCCCACGACCTGAGCACATACGGCTGCAGCTGCGTCATGCTACACACATCCGCAGCCTTGAACAGCTTCCCGGACATCGGGCGCCAGTATAGCACGCGGGTTGTCGCCCTATCGGCCCTCCTGCCGCCCCTTTCGGGGCTTTCGTTCCCGTCGGCGCACCTGCAGACGGATGGGCGTACCCAGGAACCCGAACGCCTCGCGCAGCTGGTTCACCAGGAAGCGGTCGTAGGAGAAGTGGAACTTGGTGGCCACGTTGGTGAAGAACACGAACGTGGGCGGGGCCACGCCCGTCTGCGCGGCGTAGAGGATCCGGACGTGGGTCTGCCCGGGGCTGGCAGGCGGGTGGGCGGTGGTCACCGCCTCGAGGAACCGGTTCAACTCGGGCGTCTTCACACGGGTCAGCCGGGCGACCATCACCCGATCGATGGCCTCGAGCAGCTTGGGCGTGCGCTCGCCCGTGGCGGCCGAAATGTGGAGCACCGGTGCGTAGTCCAGGAACTTCAGCTGGCGGCGCAGCGTCTCGTCGAACTCCTTGGAGAAGTCGGGCCCCCGATCCTTCATCAGGTCCCACTTGTTGGCCACGATGAGGACACTGCGGCCCATGCGATCGGCCTCGCCGGCAATCGCGGCATCCTGGTCGGTGGCGCCTTGGGTGGCATCGACCACCAGCACGACCACATCGGCCGCCTCGATCGCCCGGCGGGCCAGCATGACGCTGAGCGTCTCGACCTGCCCCCCGCGTGAGACGCGCCCGGCCTTTCGGATGCCCGCGGTGTCCACGATGCGAAACTGCCGTCGGTGCCAGGTGAGCAGGCTGTCCACCGTATCGCGCGTCGTGCCGGGCACGTCGCTGACGATCATCCGCTCCTCGCGCAGCAGGCGATTGACCAGTGAAGACTTGCCGGCATTGGGGCGCCCCACGATTGCGACCGACGTCTCGCCCGTGCGGGTCCGGGGGGCGGCCTCTGCGTCGGGTGCGTCGTCCGATTCCGCCTCGACCTCGATCGCCGGCGGTCGCAGGCCCAGGCGCTGCACGATGCCGTCGAGCAGGTCGCCCACGCCCTGTCCGTGCTCGGCCGAGATCTCGAAGACCGGGTCGAATCCGAGCTGATAGAACTCCAGGCTCGCGTCCCTGGCGCGGCGGTCGTCCATCTTGTTGACGGCCATCATCGCCGGCCTGTCCACGGCGCGAATCGCCTCGGCAATCTCGGCGTCGCCGGGCAGGAGCCCGTCGCGCCCGTCCACCACGAGCACCAGCAGATCGGCCGCCGCCAGCGCCCGCTGGCCCCGTTCGAGGACGAGCGCGTGCAGCGGGTCGGCGCTCGCGCCGAACATGCCGCCGGTATCCACCAGTTCGAACCGTCGACCCTGCCATTCCACCACCTGCGCGATGATGTCGCGGGTCGTCCCGGGCACGGCCGTGACAATCGAGCGCCGGTTCCCGGCCAGGCGATTCGACAGCGTCGACTTGCCGACATTGGGGCGACCGACGAGCACGACCGACGGAAGACGGGTTGACAGTGTAAGTCTCTCTTTCTATAGTGGTTACAGTTTTTGCAGGGGGCCCCGCCGGATGATCAAGGTCGACATCGTGAACGAAGTCTCGAAGGTGGCCGACATCACCAAGGTCAAAGCCGAGGTGGCGGTCGATGCCGTCTTCGATGCGATGCGCGTGTCGATGCAGCGTGGGGACCGGATCGAGCTTCGCGGCTTCGGCGTGTTCCAGGTGAAGCCCCGCAAGCGCGGCATCGGTCGAAATCCCCGGACCGGCAAGGAAGTCCGGATTCCCCCGGGGCGGACCATCCGGTTCAAGCCCGGCAAAGACCTTCAGAACATCGGCTAGGCCGCCCGCATGGGCATACCCTCATCAGACTACCCTGAAACCGTCCTCCAGGCATCCGAGCCACCCGACGACGACCTTCGGGACATCCGGTCGCGCCCACGGCCGCAGCGCGTACTGCGTCACGTGCTCCTGCTCGCCCTGACCGTCGTCACCACGACGATTGCGGGCTCGACCTACTACGCCAGCTTCGTGTCCGATTTGCAGCCGGGGCCCCTCGATCTGACCAGCCTCGAGCTCTACGCGAACGGCCTCTGGTACAGCCTGTCGGTGCTGGCGATCCTCGGCGCGCACGAGTTCGGGCACTACTACGCCTGCCGGCACTACGGCGTGGACGCGTCGCTCCCCTACTTCCTGCCGGCGCCGCTGCCGCTCACCGGCACGTTCGGCGCCTTCATCCGGATCCGGGGCATCATCCCCGGCAAGCGGGAGTTGTTCGACATCGGCATCGCGGGCCCGATTGCCGGCTTCGTCGTGGCCGTGCCGGTCCTCTTCATCGGCATGGCGCTCTCGAGGCTCGTGCCGGATCCGGTCAGCGAGGCGGGCTTCATCGAGTTCGGCGAGCCGCTGCTGTTCCAGTGGGCGACCTGGCTCTTCTGGGGCACACCCGCCGACGGGTTCATCGTCAACATGCACCCGATGGTCTTCGCCGCGTGGTTCGGCCTGCTCGCGACCGCGCTCAATCTCTTCCCGATCGGACAGCTCGATGGAGGCCACATCTCCTACGCCGTCCTGGGGCGCCGCAGCACGCTGGTCACGCTGGGCACGGTGGGCGTGCTCGTCGGGCTGACCTTCGTATCGTCGTCGTGGGTGGTGTGGACGGTGCTGACCATCGGCATGCTGTTCGGGTTCGGCATGCGCCATCCCAGGACGTACGACGAGGATGCGCCACTGGACCGGTGGCGGCTCTGGCTCGCCGGGTTCGCGCTGGTGATGTTCATCCTCTCGTTCACCCCCGCGCCCGTCGAGATCAGCGACGCCGTCTCCTCGCCCGCGCCACCGGCGACCGGAGAGCCCGTGGGCGATACCATCGGCATCTGAGCGGGCAGGCCGCCCCGGGCAGGCGTCGCCGGGTGTTACAGCACGCTCAGGGGATCGATATCCACCGTCACCCGGCGCCGCGCCTCTGGGCTCGCCGCCACGGCGGCCCGGATGGCCTGACGCATCTGCGCGCGACGGGTCCCCTTGAGGAAGAACTGCACACGATGCTCGCCCCGGAGCCGTCCGAGCGGGGCGGGCGCCGGCCCGAGCACGATGAAGTTGCCGGCCTGGGCCGCGGGCGCCAGGCGCGCCACGAGCAGCGCCGCCGTCCCCATCGCCTCCTCGAACGTGCGTCCCCTCACGACGGTGTTGATGAGCGCCACCAGCGGCGGATACCGCATGCCGCGGCGAAACGCGATCTCGCGCTCGAAGAACGATGCATAGTCCTGGCGACACGCCAGCTGGATGCTGTAGTGCTCGGGGTACAGCGTCTGGACCACGGCCTCGCCGCGCACCGTCCCCCGCCCGGCGCGGCCCGCCACCTGCGTGAGGAGCTGAAACGTGCGTTCACCGGCACGGAAGTCGGCCAGACCGAGGCCCACGTCGGCCGAGATCACGCCCACCAGGGTGACGCGGGGAAAGTCGTGCCCCTTGGCAATCATCTGGGTGCCGACCAGCACGTCGATCTCTCCGGCCCCGAACCGCGACAGGGTGCTCGCGAGGGCACCCTTGCGCCGCACCGCGTCCCGATCGATGCGGCCGATGCGGGCATCCGGGAAGCGCTCGCGCAGCTGCTGCTCCACCTTCTCCGTCCCGAAGCCAGCCAGCTCGAGATACGGCGCCGCGCACGCGCGGCAGGTCTTCGGCACCAGCACGCTGTAGTTGCAGTAGTGGCACCGGGCGCGCCAGCCGGCACCGGCGCGATGTACCGTGAGGGAGACGCTGCAGTTGGGGCACTCGAACGTGTCGCCGCACTGCCGGCAGAACACGGCGGTGGCGTACCCGCGCCGGTTGAGCAGGACGAGCACCTGCTCCTGCCGGGCGAGCCGCTGCTCGACGCCCTCGACCAGCGTCCGGCTCAGCACCACGTCCGGGCCTTGCTCCGCGTACTCCTCCCGCATGTTCACGAGCCGCACGTCGGCCATCGGCCGGTCGAGCACCCGGCGCGCGAGACGCAGCAGCGTGTACTTGCCCGAGAGGGCGTGGCTGTAGCTCTCGAGCGAGGGCGTCGCCGATCCCAGCACCACCAGGGCGCGCTCGCGACTGGCGCGCAGCACCGCCACATCACGCCCATGGTACCGGGGCGCCTCCTCCTGCTTGTACGAGCTGTCGTGCTCCTCGTCCACGATGAGGAGTCCCAGGTCCGGCACGGGCGCGAAGACGGCGGAACGGGTGCCGACCACGACGTCCACGTCGCCCCGCCGAATCCGGTGCCACTGGTCGTGGCGCTCTCCGGTGGACAGGGCGCTGTGCTGAATGGCCACGCGGGTGCCGAACCGCTGGCGGAAGATCGCCGCGACCGACGGCGTGAGGGCAATCTCGGGCACGAGCAGCAGCACACGCCGACCGCTGGCGACGACCTCCCCCGACAGTCGCAGGTAGATCTCGGTCTTGCCGCTGCCGGTCACGCCGTGCAGCAGCGCCACGTGAAATCGCCGGGTGGCCGAGAGCGACGACAGCGTGGCGAGGGCGGACACCTGCTCGTCTGTCGGGTGGCGAGCGGCGTCCTCCGGTTCCACGTGACTCGCCGCGGCCTCGAAGGGGTCTCGCTCCTCGATCTCGCGACGAAGCGCCACCAGGCCCCGGGC
>JABFRY010000159.1 GCA_013140955.1 Acidobacteriota bacterium | reverse complement strand
CGGCGTGGTCTTGGCGTTACCATGCACTCTCATTCGGGAGCACCTCCGGACACGATGGGTTGGCTTGGTAACCCCCATTGTTTCCAGAGACTCCCGAATGAACAACGTGTGTAGCATTCACAGCTAGAAGAGCGAGTAGACGGCGCCGATGCTGAGCACCACGGCGTCGGCGCGCCACTGGTCGCGGAACTCCGTGCCGGTGCTGTCCCGGTACACGATGTCCGGGCGGTTGAGCATGTAGCCGCCAAAGCCGACGAGCGCAACGCGCGGGCGCAGGGAATAGGTAAGGCCGATGCCCGGGCGCAGGGCCACGCTGTTGGAGACGTCGATGGCGGCGACGGCGGAGCGGGGGAAGCGCCCGTCGAAGCGTACGCTGTTGAACGAGGGCCCTCCCACCACCGACACGCTGGTGAGCAGGCGACCGGTGACGATGTTGTAGCTGATGCCGCCCATCAGCGGCCGAATCCGGAGACGGGCGAACTCGCCCGGCGTCCCTGCCGGATTCGACATGTCGGCTTCGAGCCAGTTGAACGCGCCGGACGCGCCCCAGCCCGAGCGGGGATTGAGCCGCACGAGCGCGCCGACGCCCACGCCCGTCCCCACATCGCCGTCGGGGGTGACGTTGACGGTGGTCGACAGCCCGAGGCCGATGCGGCCGGCCGTCTGGGCGCTGGCGAGGGCCGGTGCGGCAACGAGGACGAAGGCCAGGAGGACACGGGTCATGGGCGACCAGTGTCGCACGGCATCGCGACTACCGCTTGTCCACCACCACCTGCCCGCCCTTTACCACCACCTGCACGTTGAGCAGGTTGTAGATGAGGTCGAGCGGATCGCCCTGCACCATCACGATGTCGGCGAGCTTGCCCGCCTCCAGCGTGCCGAGGTCGGCGGTCTTCTCGATGAAGGCCGCGGTGTTGGGCCCCATGAGCTTGATGATGTCCTGCTCGGAGAACATGAGGCTCAGCGCCCGCAGTTCCTGCTTGAGGCCGGCGCGCGGATGGTAGCCGGTGTCGGTGCCGAACCCGTAGATGACGCCTGCATCCCAGAGCGTCCGGCCGTTGACGGGCTTCTGGCCCGCCTCCTCGCCCCGCCCCTGGCTCTCGATGATCTCCTCGGGCCACTTGCCGCCGTCGCGGAACGTGGGCACGTTGTCCTTGTTGAACACGCCGAACACCGGCAGGCCGAAGCCGCTCGTCGACAGCATCTCCACGCCGGCATCGGCCACCTTCTTCGCGTCCTCGAGACTCAGCCAGCTGAAATGCGGCGTGTGGACCAGCTTCTGGGCGCCCGCGTCGATGGCGGCGAGCATCGATGGCACGCTCACCGCGTGCACCATGACGTCGAGGTCGTGCTTCTTCGCCTCGTCCACCACCGCGCGCAGCATCTGGATCTGCGCGGGGACGACCACCGGGTCGATGCGCGCCTTGATGATCTCGACACCCGCCTCGGCCATGCGCTGGACCTGCGCGCGTGCCTCGGCCTCGGTCGTGAAGTTGGGCGGGTCGGCACGGCCCGAGGTGATGATGCGCGGGCCCTGGAGCTGCCCCGACTCCACGCGCGACTTCAGCTCGCCGATGCCCGGCACCGGTCCCCCGCCCGACATGAGCGTGGTGTAGCCGGACTCGAGAAACTCGCGCATGCGGTCGGTGGCCTGCTCCGCGAACCACCGCTGCGGGTTGCCGTTGATGACGTGCCGGTGCCCGTCGATGAATCCCGGGAGCACGCTCAGCCCCGCGGCGTCCACGGTCGGGCCGGCCGCGCCGGCCGGCGGGGCGCCAGCAGTGACCGACGCGATGCGTCCGTCGCGCACCACGATGGAGCCCCGCTCGATGACCGTGCCGTTGCCCACGATGATGTGGGCGTTGGTGATGACGAGATTCTGGGCGGCGGCCGGGCCGGCGCCCGCCAGCGCCGACAACAGCAGGGTGCACAGGGTGACGGTCACTGCTCGCATCTGCGATCCTCCAGGATGATCAGACGCGAAATGATATAGCAGTCTGGCCTGTAGTCGGCAGGCGGCTACGACCGTGGGTTCTGTCGGACGGAGGCGCGGATGGCGTCCACCGAGATCCCTTCGTTGGCTTCGTAGGTGCCAGGCTTTCCGCCCAATTTAGGCATATCAGTCCGCCCGGCGTGGTGCAGGCCCACGAGCGTCCAGTTGTCCTGGTCGAATACCGGACTGCCCGAACTTCCGGGCTCGGTGGGTGTGCGGTAGTGGAGCTTGGTACCGTCGGTGTCGAGCCAGATGCTGTCGTGCACCGAAAACGAGAGGCCGCGGCCGCCCGGATACCCGATGACGTAGACGCGCGGCTGCTTCGCGGCGTCGAAGGCCGCCGCGGGCGGCTCGACGGGACAGGGCGCGGGCGTGCCGTCGAGATCCTCGAACGCCACGAGCGACGCGTCGAGCGCCCGGCTGTACGCCACCATCTGGCCCGAGATCCGGTAGGTCTTGCCGCACGCCTCGAAGTTGGCGCGGGCCACGGCCGGCCTGATCGACAGGGGATGCTCGCCCTTGTCGCTGATGACGTGCCAGTTGGTGAGCAGCACGTGATCGTCGGGACCATCGAGGAAGTCGCGCCGCCGCACGAGCACGCCGGTGCCCACGCGCCGCCCGCTGAAGTCCTCGATGCGGGCCACCGCCTCGCAGCGCGCCAGCCCGTTGCGCCACCAGTCGAGCGTGAGGTCGCCCACGGCGCCGAAGTTGAGCTGCAGGCCCCGGTGCACGTCCGCGGACTGCAGGGTCACTTCACCGCCGCTGCGGCGGAGGAGCGCGGCCTGCAGACCGTTCACGAGCAGCCCGCCGCCCGCCTCGCCGGTGTCCTCCACCTGCCACACCTCGCGAAGCTGCCGCAGCGTGCTGGCGCACTCGAAGGCATCGGTGTCGCGGTCCCGCATGTACTCGCGCAGGTCTGCCAGTGCCGCATCGGTGTCCCCGAGCGCCACGTGGGCCTCGAGCGATGTCGCCCGGTCCCAGTAGTCGAGCGTGCCGCGTTCCTCCTCCATCTCGGCCAGCCGCGCCAGGATCTCGCTGGCCAGCGCACGCCCGTCGGTGAGCGGCGCGCCGGTCACGTCCACGCCGTCGCGTTCGGCCCGCAGCAGCAAAGCCACGACGTTGATGCCGTGCCAGAGGTGCAGGGCGGGGTTCTTCCGGTACACCTCGGCGTACGCCTCGAGGGCCGACCGCAGGTTGGCCTGCTGGCGCGGCTGCGCAGGCTGCCGGGCGTCCACGTAGCGCTGCTTGGCGACGCGTCCCAGCAGCCCCATCGCCTCCGCCCATTCTCGCGGCGGGGTCGCGGCGTCCGTGGCTACGCCGCGCAGGATCAGCTCGGCCGTGTTGAGCTGCCCCTGATCGATGAGTGCCTGCGCGTACTGCCGACGGACCTCGGCTTCCCCCAGCCCCGACTCGATGAGCGCGTCCGCCACGAGCGCCATGAGGG
>JABFRY010000496.1 GCA_013140955.1 Acidobacteriota bacterium | reverse complement strand
CGTTTTCGCACGTCGTCGCGCCGGTAGCGCCGTTTGCGCTTCGGTGTAGCACTCCGGCCCGGTCCTCCGGCGCGACGACGTGCGAAAACGATGCTCCAGGGGGTTCGGTCACGCCCCTGGCGCATCGTTTTCCAGACTGCCGCTGTCACGTCGTGCGCAAGTCGGGCCG
This sequence comes from Acidobacteriota bacterium, assembly GCA_013140955.1. Classification (GTDB taxonomy): domain Bacteria; phylum Acidobacteriota; class Vicinamibacteria; order Vicinamibacterales; family UBA2999; genus JABFRY01. Next base: position 3,271 of record JABFRY010000496.1, on the reverse strand, counting down.
GGCCGGAGTGCTACACCGAACCGAGAATCGCGCCAGGCTGACGCCGGTCGGGTTACCCGGTGGGTGGCGCGTCGTCCGCGTACGCAGGCCGGCGGTCGCGCACCAGGCCCACCACCCGTGCGAGCACGGCGCCGAGGGTGCCGGACCCACGGCGCCACGCCTGAAACGCCGACAGGAACGCCCACTGCCCCCTCGTCACCGTGCCGCGCTTCCAGGCGCCGGCGGCGTACTTGTTGGCCTCGGCCAGCGTCGGGTACGTGTGGATCGTGCCGAGGATCTTCTCCAGGCCCAGCCCGTGCTTCATCGCCAGCACGTACTCCGCGAGCAGGTCGCCGGCATGTTCGCCGACGATGGTCACGCCCAGGATGCGGTCGCTGCCGGGCTTGGTGAGGACCTTCACCAGCCCGTGCGCCTCTTCGTCCGCGATGGCGCGATCGAGTTCCCCGATGTGGAACGTGGAGACCGTCACCGGTACGCGCTGCTCGCGCGCTTCCTGCTCGTTGAGGCCCACGCGGGCCACCTCGGGATCGGTGAACGTGGCCCAGGGGATGACGCGGTAGTCTGCCTTGAAGCGCCGGAAGGTGCCGAACAGCGCGTTGACCGCGGCGTACCACGCCTGGTGCGCGGCGGTGTGCGTGAACTGGAAGGGCCCGGCCACGTCGCCGCAGGCGAAGATGTTCGGGTAGATGGTCTGCAGGTAGGCGTCGGTTTCGATGGTGCGCTGCTTCGTGGTGCCGATGCCCAGTTCCTCCAGGCCGTACCCGGTCGTGTTGGCCACACGGCCCACGGCCACCAGCACGGCGTCGAACGGAATCCGGACGGCGGTGCCCTGGTGGTCGGCCACGAGCACCTTCTCGCCGTGTTCGACCACCACCTGCGTGGCGCGGTGCCCGGTGAGCACGCGAATGCCCTCCTGCTCGAAGCGTGCCCGGACCATCTCGGAGACGTCCGCGTCCTCCCGCGCCATGATGCGCGGTCCCATCTCCACCTGCGTCACCTGGCTGCCCAGCCGCGCGAAGGCTTGTGACAGCTCGGAGCCGATCGGCCCGCCGCCCAGCACCACGAGCCGTGCCGGTTGCTCGCGCAGGCTCCAGATGGTGTCCGAGGTGAGATAGCCGGCCTCCTTGAGGCCAGGAATTGGCGGGATGAACGGCTTCGCGCCGGCGGCAATCACGATGCTCCGCGTCGTGATCGTGCGCGTGCCCGTGGGTGTCGCCACCTCGATCGTCCACGGCGACGTGATGCGCGCCCGGCCGGCGAGCACGTCCACGCCGAGCCCCGTGTAGCGCTCGGCCGAGTCGTGCGGCTCAATCGTTTTCACGACGCGGGCCACGCGCTCCATCACATCGGCGAAGTCCACGCGGGCGCTGGCCTCGGCAATGCCCATCTCGCGCGCCCTGGCGATGTGCGACAGCAGTTTGGCCGATCGGATGAGGGCCTTGCTGGGCACGCACCCGGTGTTCAGGCAGTCGCCGCCCATGCGGTGCTCCTCGATCACCGCCACGCGGGCCTTCGTCGCGGCGCCGATGTACACCGACACGAGGCCGCCCGACCCGGCGCCAATCGCCACCAGGTTGTAGTCGAAGCGGGCAGGTCGCCGTGCCGCCCACGGCGCGTACACGCGCCGGGCCTTCAGTGCGCCCACGGCCCGCCTGGCCACGAGCGGGAACACGCCGAGGATGACGAACGCCAGAACGAGACCTGCGGACACGCGAAACGCTCCCAGCTGGCTGCCGGCGTACACGTACGCCACGGTGCCGGGCAGCATGCCCAGCTGACTGACCCAGTAGTAGGTGGTGGCTCGCAGCGGCGTGATGCCCATGGCGAGGTTGACGAGCCAGAACGGGAAGACGGGCGTGAGACGAATGGCGAAGAGATAGAACGCGCCCTCCCGCTCGATGCCTTCGTTGATGGTCCGGAGACGGTCGCCGGCACGGGCCTGCACCCAGTCGCGGAGCAGCGCCCGCGAGACGAGGAAGGCCAGCGTGGCCCCAATCGACGAGGCAAAAGAGATGAGCAGCGTGCCCACACCCAGGCCGAACAGCGCGCCGCCCGCCAGCGTGAGCACGGCGGCCCCCGGCAGCGAGAGCGCGGTCACGCCGATGTAGAGCGCCATGTACAGCGCGGCCGTCCGTAGCGGGAACGCCCGGTAGTGGGCCTCGAGGCTCGCCTGCTGCGCCCGGAAGTAGTCGAGCGACAGGTAGCGCTGCAGATCGAGCAGGACGAACGCGGTCGCGGCGGCTGCCACCAGGAGCAGCAGCAGGAGTCGGCCGCGATGTCGAGGATGCTGCATGACGGTCGAATGCTACCGCGAAGGCTTACCACGGCACGTGGCGACGGGCGTGCCCCTGCTCCTCCTTCGCGGTCTGGCCGGCAAGGTTACGGTGGCCGTACACTGAGCCGGCGAACATGGGGACTTCCTCCGTAGACGAGGCCCGCCTCGGGCAGCTGATGGCCCGTGCGCAGGCGGGCGATCGCGACGCGTATCGCACGCTGCTCGAGACGCTGGCGCCCCTGCTGCGCGGCCTGGTGGCGGCGCGCCGTCGTGGGGCGGCCTCCGATGAGGTTGAGGACCTGGTGCAGGAGATCCTCCTGTCCGTCCACGTGTCGATGGCCAGCTACGACCCGGCCCGGCCGTTCCTGCCCTGGCTCTTCGCCATTCTCCGGAACCGGCTCGCGGATGGCGCGCGGCGCTACGCCAGGAAGAAGGCGCGTGAAGTGCAGGTTGACGACATGGACGTAACCTTTGCGGCCGCTGCACCGAAGTCCCTCGCCGAAGGGCTGGAAGACGCAGGTGCCCTGCAGCAGGCGTTACAGCGCCTGCCTCCGGGGCAACGTCAGGCCATCGAGCTGCTCAAGCTGCGTGAAATGTCGCTCAAGGAAGCGTCCCGGCACACCGGCACCAGTGAGGGCGCCCTGAAGGTGGCCACCCACCGCGCGATGGCCTCGCTCCGGCGGGTGCTGGCAGGACGTTGACCGTGATGGACACCGACGCGCTGATCCGCCACCTGTCGAGTACCGTCACCCCGGTGGCGCGGCTGGGAAGCCCACGCGCCCGCACCTGGCGCTGGCTTGCGGGCTCCGCCGCGTACCTGGCGGTGCTGGCCGCGGTCATGTCGCTGCGCGGCGACCTGGCCACGCGGGTGCAGGAGCCGCGCTTCCTGCTGGAGCAGGTGGCCGCCCTGCTGACCGGCGGCCTGGCCGCCGGCGTGGCACTGGCCACCACGATTCCCGGATACTCGCGGCGCTTGCCGCTGCTGGTGCTCCCGCC
>JABFRY010000428.1 GCA_013140955.1 Acidobacteriota bacterium | reverse complement strand
ATGAAGTTCTCCAGCACGAATCGGCCCCTGTTGACCGGGGACGTGCGGCTCGGGAACGACGTGACGGCGAGGATGCTCGCGTGGCCCAGAAGACCGCGCCTGGCAGGGTCCTGTACCGGGACGCGGCGGAACTCCTGCCCGTAGACGCCGGAGAGACCGTAGTGCCTGGCCAGCGGCTCGTTCACGAAGGTGTAGTCGGCGTCGAGCAGGTCGAGCACGCTGCGATCGCCCCGGAGCACGCTGTCCAGGAACAGCTCGGTTTCACGTCGCATGGCGTCTTTGATGTGCCCGTTGAACTCGGGGAACTCGACGCGGTCCGGCACGAGCGCATCGAGATTGCGCAAGTGCAGCCACTGACCACCGAAGTTGTCGATGAGCGCGGCGGCCTTGGGGTCGGCGAGCATGCGGCGTACTTCCTGCTCGAGGATCGCAGGCTGGTTCAGCGTGCCTGCCGAGGCCAGCTCGAGGAGGCGCTCGTCTGGAAGGCTGCTCCACAGGAAGAACGAGAGCCGGGAGGCCACCTCAAAGGCTCCTGCGGGCGCTGCCGCCGCTTGCGCGCCCGGCGACTGCTGCTGGGCGCGGAAGAGGAAGTACGGACTCGTGAGGATGCCTTCGAGCGCGAGCTGGATGCCCCGCTCGAAGTCCCCGTCTCCGCGCCCGTCGCGATAGAGCCCGAGCAGCACCTCGAGATCGGCCTCTGTGACCGGGCGCCGGTAGGCCTGCCTCGCGAGCCTGGCGAGGATGGAGCGCGCGCAGGTGTCTTCGTCCGCGGCCGATGCGGGACGGCAGCTGAAGATGGCTTGCCGGCTCGGAGTCGTGGTGGCCCCGCCGGCGCCGTTGGCGTCGTACGGCCCCTCGATGATGAAGCTCTCGATGGCCGGCATGCCCTGGATGTAGAGCGGGTCCTGGGCGAACATCGTGGGTCGCAGCCCTTCGGGCCCGGTGCGGGTGCCGCCGGCAATGGCCAGGAACGTGACCGTCACGTCGTGCGGGCCAGCCTCCACCTCCATGCGCCGGCGCAACCTGGCGTCCAGCACCTTCTCCACGCCGGCACCAGACGTCAGCACGTTCATCTGGTAATCACTTCGCCCGCCGACCGGCGCCAGCAGCACCTGACGCCCGTCGACGCTGACCTCCACCTGGTGCTCGGTCTGCAACCCCTTCACGAACCCCACACTGGTCTTCCACAGCTTGACCCTGATCAGGTACTCGCCCCCGACCGGGAAGGTGTGCCGTACCGTCGTCCCTCCCCGGGTGCCGAGGGGCAGGCCCGGCATGCGGTCGTTCTGGGTGTCGTCCATCGCCAGCCGGTACACCTGCGCGGCCACGGGGACCTCCGGGTCTCCCACCGCGAGCGCGCTGATGCGCTCGGCTGCGGACACATAGCGCTCCATCAGCAGCGGCGACATCCCGAGCACGGCGGCGATGTTGTCGAAGCCGAAGCTCGAGTCGTCGGGCGGCAGCAGGGCCGCTGCGTCCACCTCGAGTGCCAGCAGGTCCCGGATGGCGTTGGCGTACTCCACCCGATTGAAGCGGTGCAGGAGCGGTGGGTCTGCGGGCGGGTACGAAGGCGCCGAACGGTCCAGCGCCGTCTCGAGCGCCACCACGAATGCCGACAACGTCTCGGCATCCGGCCGGGGCGCCCCGGCCGGCGGCATCATGTTGCGTGCGACCTTGCGCACCACCTTCTCCCACACGTCTGCGTGCGAAGCGAGATCCGCGAGGTCGAGCGACTGGAGGTCGAGGCCGCCGGTCTGCAGACGGGCGTTGTGGCATCCGACGCAGTACCGCTGCACGAGTGCCCCATCGACCGCGACCGGCGGGACACTGGCGGCCTGGGGGAACGCCGCCGGTGCCCGGGCCGGCGCGGCCGGGTGGGACGCTGGAAGGGGTGCCCCTTCGCGGGGGGCGGCGATGAGCCCGCCCCAGGCGGCACACAGCGCCGTCGCCAGGATGGTTGCCGTTCGTGCTTTCATCTCGATCTCCGCGTCAGAGGACGGTGCGGGCCCCACTGGCCGGGCGCCGTCCCGGCAGAGCCAGAAGCGCCACTATAGCCGCCCGCGAACGCCGTGAACACCATCCTCAGGGCGCCTCCGCACTCCTGGGCGAGCCAGAGCCCTGGCACTGGGCGGACAGAGTACGTGGATGCCGACGCGGCGTCATGACGAAGACCTGAGGAAGGGTGCCGCTCTCGGGACGAATCCCTGATGAATCCCTGAACGCTGCTCCGGCGTGTCCGTACGCGGATACGGCGGAGAGAACAGGCGCGCGGAGCAGGTGTATGATGCCGGCGCCGTGGAACCTTGGGACCCCCAGTCGAACGCACGATCGCAGGCGGATCCGTCGGCATCCGAGCCGGGCACGACGACAGGTTGGGATCGGGACTATGCATTCGGTCCGTTCGTCCTGTCGGTGCCCATCCGGGAACTCCGGCGCGACGAGACCCACGTCCCCCTTCCGCCCACGGCGTTCGACGTGCTGGTGGCGCTGGTCGAACGCTGCGATCGTGTCGTATCAAAGGAGGAGCTGATACGGCTGGCCTGGGGTGAGACGGCCGTCTCCGACGACAGCCTCACGCAGAGCATCAAGGCCCTGCGGCGCGCCCTGGGCGACGATGCCACCCAGCCCGCCTACATCACGACGATCGCCCGGCGCGGGTATCGCTTTGTTGCAGCCGTCCACCGCCTGCCGCGTCTGACACCAGACGATGTCGGAACGGCGCAGATCCCGGGCGACTCCCTGGCAGGGCTCGCGCCAACCGCCCCGCGGAGCACGCCACCCGTCCCACGGAACGGGGACAGGACCGCTCCCCTCGTCACCCGGGCGGTCCCCAAGGGTCCGGGAACGCGGGTCGCGCGCGTCCTCGTGATGGGCATCGCGCTTGCCGCCGTGGTCCTCACGGCAGTCCTTGGCCTGCGGGCCTTGCCGCTTCGCCCGGCAGCCACGCCCGCTGCCTCTCTGCCGACGATTCGGCTGCCGCTGGCGCTGCCGGATGGGCTGAACCTCCGGCAAGGCGGCGCGCTCTCCGGCGATGGACGCCTCCTCGCCTATGTCGCGGCCCGCACGGGACAACGGGCCAGTCTGTGGCTGGCCGACCTGGAGACTGGCCAGACCCGGCAGCTGGCCACCGACGGCGAGCCGAGCCGGCCCTTCCTGTCGGCCAACGGCGACGCGGTGGCCTACTTCGCCGACGGCGCCCTGAAGATCGTGGACGTCGCGGGTGGCCCCAGCCGCACGCTGGCCAGTGTCCGCAACGGCAGCGGGGGAAGCTGGGGGCCAGATGGGCGCCTGCTGTTCGCGGACCTCCGCGGGCCCATCCTCTCGGTGGGAGAGGGCGGGGCACCACCCATGCCCCTGACCACCCTCGACCGCGGGCGGCAGGAAGTGGCGCACGAGCTTCCGCAGACGCTGCTTGAGCGGGCTGTCGAACGCGCCGATGTAGGT
>JABFRY010000237.1 GCA_013140955.1 Acidobacteriota bacterium | reverse complement strand
CCACCAGCGGCAGCGAACGCCTCCACCAGCATGCGCAGGTCGTCGGCGGTGACCGTCCCGTCGAGCGCGACGCCGATGGTGCCGTCGTCCCGGAAGCGGAGGTTGATGCCCCGGGCGAGCGCCGCCGCCCGGACGGCCGCCGCACCGGACGGCACACGGAGACGCAGCGTGTCGAAATACTGGCCGTTGAGTTCGCTGATGCCGAGCGGCCGCAGCGCGCCCGCCAGCGAGGCGGCGTGTCCGTGCACCGTGGCCGCGATGCGACGCAGCCCGTCCGGTCCGTGGTACACGCCGTACATCGCGGCGAGGTTCGCCAGCAGGGCCTGCGCGGTGCAGATGTTCGAGGTCGCCTTCTCTCGCCGGATGTGCTGCTCGCGCGTGGCCAGGGCCATGCGGTACGCCACGTGCCCCTGCTCGTCCTGCGAGACGCCGATGATGCGTCCCGGCATCTGGCGCACGAACGCCTGCCGGGTGGCGAAGAACGCCGCATGCGGTCCCCCGAAGCCCAGGGGCACGCCGAACCGCTGCGAGTTGCCGAACACCACGTCCGCCCCCATCTCGCCGGGCGGCGTGCAGAGCACGAGGGCCAGCAGGTCGGCAGCAACGGCCACTGCCGCGCCCGCACGGTGGGCTTCGGCAATCACCGCCGTGAGATCGTCGAGACGGCCATCCTCACCGGGGTACTGCAGGAACGCCCCGAAGACGCCCGGATGAAACGTCCACTCGGACGGCGACCCGACCTCGACGACGATGCCCAGCGGTTCGGCCCGCGAGCGCAGCACGTCCTGCGTCTGGGGCAGGCACCGGTCGCTGACGAGGAACACCGCCCCCGCGGCCTGGGCGGCCGCCGGCTGCACGCGGCGCAGGAGCGTCATCGCCTCCGCCGCGGCGGTCGCCTCGTCGAGCAGTGACGCGTTGGCGACCTCCATACCCGTGAGGTCCGCCACCATCGTCTGGAAGTTGAGCAGCGACTCCAGCCGGCCCTGGGCGATCTCGGACTGGTAGGGCGTGTAGGGGGTGTACCAGCCGGGGTTCTCGAACACCATCCGCCGAATCACGGCCGGCGTCACCGTGTCGTGATAACCCAGGCCGATATACGAGCGCAGCACGCGGTTCCGGCCAGCGATGCCGGCCAGTTCGCGGTGGTACTCGTGCTCGTCGAGGGCGGCGGGCAGGTCGAGCGGGCCATCGAGCCTGATCGACGCGGGGACGGCCTCGGCCATCAGGGCGTCGAGCGTCTCGGCGCCCACGACGCGGAGCATCTCGTCGCGGTCGCGGGCGGAGGGACCGATGTGGCGCCGGGCGAACGACATGCCTGCGCTCAGCCGACCAGGGCCTGGTACTGGGCGCTGTCGAGCAGGTCCGCGGAGGCGCCCGCGACCCGCACGCGGATCATCCAGGTGCCGTGCGGGTCCTGGTTGACCCGCTCGGGATGCGCCGTGACCTCGTCGTTGACGGCCACCACTTCCCCGCTGACGGGGGCAAACAGTTCGGAGACCGCCTTGACCGACTCGATCGATCCGAACGCGTCGCCCGCGGCGATGGTCTGGCCCACGGCCGGCAGCTCGACGTACACCACGTCACCGAGCTGCGCCTGCGCGTACTCGGTGACGCCCACCTCGGCGGTGCCGTCTGCCAATCGGACCCACTCGTGGTCCTTCGTGTACTGCAGATCCTCCGGATACGACATCCTGCCCCCTCTGGCGGCCGTGGCCGCCGGCGCTCAACGCGCCCGCTTGTAGAACGGCAGCGGTACCACCCGCGCCCGCGCCCGACGTCCCCTGATGTCCACCTCGAGCTCCGTGCCCGGTGCGGCCGCCGACGCCGGCACGTACGTGAAGCCGATGGCCTTCTTCAGATACGGCGCATACGTGCCGCTCGTCACGACCCCGGCCACGCCCCCGACCGACACGGTGTGCCCGTGGCGGGCAATGCCGGCATCGACCATCTCGAACCCGACCAGCCGGCGCGCCGCCCCCCGCTCCCGCTCCGCTCGCAGCGGCTCGTGTCCCACGAAGGACTCCTTCGACCAGCCGACGATCCAGCCGAGGCCCGCCTCGAGCGGGGTCGTGGTCTCGTCCATGTCCTGACCGCAGAGCCGCATGGCCGCTTCCAGTCGCAACGTATCGCGCGCGCCGAGGCCACAGGGCCGCACGTCGGCCTCGCGTCCCGCGTCGAGCATGGCCTGCCAGACGCCGGCCGCCGAGGCTGGTGGCACGAACACCTCGAACCCGTCCTCGCCGGAATAGCCGGTGCGCGAGATCATGGCGCGCGCGCCCGCCACCTCGCCGTGGGCGAACGCGTAGGTGGCCACCTCGCCCAGGGGCACCCCCGTCAGGGGCTGCAACACCTCCATGGCGGCGGGTCCCTGCAGCGCCAGCAGCGCGTAGCGCGCGCTCGAGTCGACGATGGCCGCTTCCCCGAACCTCGGCGCCTGTTCCAGCAGCCACGCGACGTCGCGTGCCGCGTGGGCCGCGTTCACCACCAGGAGGAAATGGCTGCTCGCCAAGCGATAGACGAGGATGTCGTCGATGAAGGTGCCCTGCTCGGTGAGCAGCGCCGAGTACTGCGCCTGGCCCACCTGCAGCCGGGCGGCATCGTTGCACGCGAGCGCCTGCACGGTGCGCAGGGCGTCGCGCCCGGCGATCTCGACCTGGCCCATATGGCTCACATCGAAGAGCCCGGCCCTGGTCCGCACGGCCAGGTGTTCATCGATGATGCCGGTGTACTCCACCGGCATCTCCCAGCCGGCAAAGGGCACCATCCGCGCCCCGAGCGCCCGATGTCGGGCAGCCAGAGGCGTGCTGCGAAGCGAAGCCGTGGACGGGTCTGTCATCAGAAAGCCGGTGCGTGAGGCAGGTCGAGGGCGTGCACCGCCGCTCGAACGCACAACCGTACTATGGCGCCTCGACGGGGGTCAAGAAACGGTGTCAGGAGCGCCGCGACGGCCCGGACATCCCGAGCCGCAGCCGTTCCAGCGTGTCGGCGAGTTGGGCCGCGGTGATGGCGCCATCGTCGCAGACGGCCGCGGCGGGCAGCAGCATCGCCCGCCCCCGGTGCAGGAGCAGATAGGCGTCACAGAGGCCGGCCAGGTCGTGCAGCCGGTGGGACGAGACGACGACCGCCGCGCCCTTGTCCCGCTTGGCCTCGAGGGTGGCACTCAGCCAGCGGGCGTCGTCTGGATCGAGCCCCTCCCAGGGCTCGTCGAGCACGATGAGATCGATGGGCACGCGGCCGAGGACGGTACGGAGCCCCAGCAGCTGGCGGGCGCCTCGCGAGAGCGTCCGCAGACGCCGGCGCTCGGCGGTGGCCGCGTCGCCGCCGCTCAGTCGTCCCCAGGCGCTGGCACGCACCGACCCGGGCAGCGACGCTTCCCCCGCGAAATAGGCCAGTCCGGCTCTTGCGCGCGACGACTGTGGTCGGCGCGAGTGGTTCGGGCAAGACGTCCCTGT
>JABFRY010000018.1 GCA_013140955.1 Acidobacteriota bacterium | reverse complement strand
ACCCGCGGCTGCACACCCTGACGTGGCGTTGACGACACCTGCACATCGTGGAATGACACCGGCCGCCTGGCTCCGGGTCGCGGCCGTCTGGCTGCTGGCCGGTGGCGGGGTCCGGGCGGAGGCCGCCGAGCGGTGGGTCGTGTGCTACACGGCGGCGCCCTCGCCGTTCGATCTGGCGGCCTATGACGTGGTCGTGCTCGACGGCGACGTTCATCCGCCGCTCGGGCCGATCGTGGACCGGGGACGGACGGCCCTGGCCTACCTCTCCCTGACCCAGCTCGGACGGGGGCGCGACGTGTTCGCCGCCCTGGATGCCGCCGGCGTGGTCCTCGACGCGCATCCGGTGTGGGGCGACGCCCACTACCTGGATTTCCGGCGGCCCGAGTGGACCCGCGCCGTCATCGAAGACCTGGTGCCGCGGATGCTGTCGGCGGGCTTCACCGGCCTGTTTCTCGACACGCTCGACGACGCCGCGTTTCTCGAGGGTCAGGATCCCGTGCGCTACCGTGGCATGCGCGAGGCCGCCGTGCGGCTCGTGCGGACCATCCGTCAGCACTTCCCGGACGTGGTGCTGATGGTCAATCGCGGCTACGACCTCATGCCGGACATCGCCGGCAGCATCGACATCGTCCTGGGTGAGTCGGTCCTCTCGACGTTCGAGCCCACGACCAGGGCGTATGCGCGTGTGGCGCCGGCCGATGCGGCGTGGCAGGTCGCCGCCCTGCGCCAGGCTCGCGCCCGCAACCCGAGGTTGCAGGTCTTCACCCTCGACTACTGGGACCCCGCGGATCGGGAGGGCATCAAACGCCTCTACGCCGAGCAGCGTGCCAACGGCTTCGTGCCATACGTGGCGACGCCGCTCCTCGACGTGCTGGTCGAGGAGCCACGATGAGGACGACGGTGCTCGCGCTCCTCCTGACGCTGGCCGCGGCTGCGCCAGTCTCCACGGCCGGGTCCGCGCCGGGCCCGGTACGGCGGACCATCCTGGCGATCTACGACGGCGCCCGCGCGGATGGTCCGCGCGGCACCGTGCTGCACGCCCTGGCGGAGATGCCGCTCAACCATCTCGGTCTCGTCGTGCGGTATCACGACATCCGCCGCGGGCTGCCCGCGGCGGCCGACCTGGAGGCCATCCGGGGCGTCGTGACCTGGTTTGCCGCCGAAGGCCTGCCGGATCCCCGGGCGTATCTGCGCTTCCTGGATCGGGCGAGCGAGACCGGCGTACCGGTCGTGGTGATCGGGGCGCTGGGGGCGCTGGTGGACGACGCCGGGCGGGCCACGCCCCTCGACGACGTCAACCGCACGCTGGCGCGTCTGGGCTGGCGCTACGACGGGCACTGGTCGGCCACGACCTATGCGGCGCGGTACGACGTCCGGGACGGCGCGCTCATAGGCTTCGAGCGTCCGCTGCCCACATCCGTGCCGCCCTTTGCGAGGACCCGCGCGGTGTCGGCCGATGCCCGCGCCGCGCTCCGCGTGGAGATCCCGGGGCGCGCGGATGCGACGGCCGACGTGGTGATTGTCGGACCCCGCGGCGCGTTCGTGGCGCCGGGCTTTGCCTACTTCTCCGATCGCACCGGCACCCGCGAGTACCGGCAGTGGTACCTCAACCCCTTCGAGCTGTTCCGCGAGGTCTTCGATACCGACCGCCTCCCGAAACCCGACACGGCTACCGTCTCCGGCCGCCGGATCTACTACAGCCACATCGACGGCGACGGGTGGCGCAACCTGACGCAGGTCGAGCCGTACCGCACCCGCTATGCGATCTCGGCGCGTGTCGTGCTGGACGCCGTGGTGCGACGGTTCCCGGACCTGCCCGTCACGGTGGGGCCCATCGTCGGCGATCTCGACCCGGTGTGGGCCGGCACGGCTGAGAGCCTGGCCGTGGCGCGCGCGCTCTTTGCGCTGCCACACGTGGAAGCCGCCATTCACACCTACAGCCATCCGCTCGACTGGGGGTTCTTCGCGGGGGCCGACAGCGCCGGGCGCGAAGCCGGGTACCGGGCGTCCGCCGACGGGATCAGCGGCTCGGACGTCGCACGCACCGGGGAGTACGCGAAGCCGAGGGCCTACGACACCCGGCCGTTCAGCCTCGACCTCGAGATCGACGAGGCGACGGCCTTCGTCAACGGCCTGCTGCCCGCCGGCAAGCGTGTGCGCCTGGTGCAGTGGAGCGGCGACACCAGGCCCTTCGAGGCGGTCCTGGCGCGCACGCGCACGCTCGGCCTTGCCAACATCAACGGGGGCGATACGCGGTTCGATCGGGAATTCCCGTCGGCCGCCTGGGTGGCGCCGCTCGGGACACGCGTCGGGCGGGAACTGCAGGTGTACGCGTCCAACAGCAACGAGAACACCTACACGGACCTCTGGCGCGACCGCTTCTTCGGGTTCTCGTACCTGTCCCGTACGGTCCGCAACACCGGATCGCCACGGCGGCTCAAGCCCTTCAACGTCTACTACCACATGTACTCCGGCGAGCGGCTCTCGAGCCTGAACGCCGTGCTCGCCAACCTGGAGTACGCGCGATCGCTGCCGCTGGCACCCATCGAGGCGAGTCGCTTCACCCGCATCGTGGAGGGGTTCCACTCCACGGTGTTCGAACAGGAAGGTCCCGCGACGTGGCGGGTCCTCGAACGGGGCGGCGTGCAGACCGTCCGCTTCGACGGCGCGTCGCTCTCGGCCGTGGACTTCGCTCGATCGAGCGGCGTGGTGGGGCAGCGGCACGAGCTCGGGAGCCTCTTCGTGACGCTGGACGAAGCCGACCCGGCCCCGCGCGTGGCCCTGACGCGCGGAGCGCCCTCGGGCCGCGAGCCGCAGGCCACCGTGCCCTATCTCGTGGAGTCCCGCTGGCGCGTGCATCACGTGCGGCGCACCGCAGGCGAGGTGCGCTTCGTCGCGGAGGGCTTCGGCGCCGGCGTGTTTGCCTGGTACTGGCCGTCGGACGGGGACGTGCAGGTGCAGTGGCGGGCCACGGGCGGCCGGTCGGGGCAGACGGTCGCGCTCAGGGGTGCGGACGGACTCGTGCGCCTGGAGGTGCCCCAGCTCACCGGGGAAGCCGTGGACGTGCGGATGGTGGGGGCAGGGCCGGCGCATGTCACCCGTTAATCACGCGTCCGCCACGTCGTCGCCACTGCGGCGCGCGCTGCGTCGCCACCAGCGCGGCGCCTTCGTCATCGCGGGCACCGCCGTCGTCGCCGCCGCGACGCTGGTGCCGCGCGGGGACGAGTTGCTGCTGATCCACGTGCGGAACCGCGATATCGAGCGGGCCCGGGATGTGCTCGGGTGGGCAACCCGGCGCGGGGCGTCGAGTGCCGCATCGGTCGTCGCCCACGGCGAGCTGTACCTGCTCGAGGGGCACGTGGACGAGGCGCTCCAGGAGATGGAGGCCTACGTGGCCGCCCACGCCGACGATGTGGCGGCGTGGCGACGGCTCGCTGCCCTGTACGCCAACGCGCAGCGACTCCACGATCAGATT
>JABFRY010000297.1 GCA_013140955.1 Acidobacteriota bacterium | reverse complement strand
GTCCAGGCGTTGCGGCTCATGCCGTGCAGCGAGGCCGTCCGGGCGAATGCCGCGGCGCCCTCGTCGCCCGTCGTGAGCATGCCGCCCTCCCCCGTCGTCAGGTTCTTCGTGGCGTAGAAGCTGAAACAGGTGAAATCACCGACGCTGCCGATCTTGCCGGTTGCGGAGACGCCCTCCACGCAGTGGGCCGCGTCCTCCACGAGCGCGAGTCCGCGCGCCCGGGCCAGGCCGCCGAGAGCGCCGAGGTCTGCGGGGCGTCCGGCAAAGTGCACCGGCAGCAGCGCGCGCGTCCGCTCCGTGATGGCGGCCTCGGCGGCCCCGGGGTCGAGGTTGAAGGTGTCGGGTTGCACGTCGGCGAACACGGGGGTGGCGCCGGCATGAATTGCCGCGTTGGCCGTGGCGCAGAACGTGAGGGGCGGCATCACGACCTCGTCGCCCGCACCCACGCCGGCAGCCAGCAGGGCCAGGTGCAGTGCCGCGGTGCCCGAATTGACCGCCACCGCATGCGACGCACCCGTGTACGCGGCAAATGCGGCTTCGAGCGCGGCGACGCGCGGTCCCGTGGAGAGCCAGCCCGATTCGAGCGCCGCCACCACGTCGGCCAGTTCGTGCAGGCCGAGCGCCGGGGGCGCGAAGGGCACGAACGCCGGGTCCTGGGCGGACGACGGTCCTGGACCCGGAGCCGGTACCGACGACGGCGCGGGTGCCTGTGCGAGGATGCCCGGCGCCTGAACGGGTGCGTGTGCCATGACCTGGGCGAGGCACAGTGCAACCGCGATACCACTTTCTGACGAGGCCGCGAACCCTGGGGGCCGGCCCCCCGAACAGTCCTGACCGTGGCCCGCCCTCCGTGTATCCGCAGTGGACAGGAGGGGCCTGCGCCCTGCCGGGGGGAAGACCTTCTGCCTGCGGCACCGTGACGGGCCGCCGACACCCCGGCCGGTGCGGCGTCGCGATTCCGTTAAAGACGTCGCCGAGGTGCCCGATTACTCCCCTGCACGGCGGCCACAAGGGGCGCCACACCCGCAAGGACGCGGGGTCAATCGGTTCATGGAGGAATAGCACATGGCTTCGTTCTCAGTTGTCAGCAACATCGCATCGATCAACGCGCAGACCAACCTGTCGGCGGCCAACATGGGGCTCAACAAGGCGCTGACGCGTCTGTCGAGCGGCCTCCGTATCAACATGTCCGGTGACGACGCCGCCGGTCTCGCGGTGGCCAATACCTACCGCAGCGAGGTGGCGATTCTCAACCAGGGCATCCGAAACGCCAACGACGGTCTGTCCACGCTGCAGATCAAGGACGGCGCGCTCAACAACGTGTCGAACCTGCTCGATCGACTCGCGACGCTGGCGACCCAGGCGTCGTCCACCAGCAACGGCGCGAACATCGGCACGCTGTCGGACGAATACGGCGAGATTCTCACGGAAATCGACCGGCAGATCTCGGTGGCCGGCCTCGACACGGCCGGTGGCTTCTCGGTGTTCATCTCCAGCGAGAGCACGGCCAGCGACGGCGTCGTGTCGGGCACGATCGGCGCTGCCGACACGACCACGCTGGGCCTGACCACCACGTCGTTCGCGACGGCGGCCAACGCCCAGACGGCGCTGACGCAGGTCCAGACGGCCATCGCCAGCCTCGGTGACGTCCAGAACTCGGTCGGTATCCTCGAGAACCGGTTGCAGTTCGCGGTCGGCCTGGCCACCTCGCAGGTCGTCAACACCAAGGCCGCCGAGAGCCGGATTCGCGATGCGAACGTCGCGGAGGAATCGGCCAACCTCACCCGCTACAACATCCTGACGCAGAGCGGTATCGCCGCCCTCGCACAGGCCAACCAGAGCAGCGCGTCGCTGCTGTCGCTCCTCCGGTAACACACGGCGCGCGGCGGTCCCACGGGGCCGCCGCGCCCTCGCCTTGACGCTGGAGGCGGGCCTGGCGCGGATTTCGCTTAGCGCCGGGGAGTTCATCGGTCCCTCCGGGGACCGGCAGCGGGAGGCACACCATGGGATCGCCCATCACGTTCAGCGGTTTCAACCAGATCGACTTCAACCTGATCCTGAACGCCGTCATGGAGCAGGAACAGGCACCGCTGCGCAGTCTCGAGACGCAGAAGAAGACGTACGAGACCCAGAACGCCGCATTCGGCACGCTCGCCACCAGGCTGGGCGCGGTCGAAGCCGCGGCCACCGCCCTGTCGAAGGCCGGCTCGCTCTCGCTGGTCGCGGCCACCTCGAGCGATACGACCGCCGTGGACGTCAGCACGAGCGGTGGCGCGGTCGAGGGCTCCTATGAAGTCGTGGTCTCACAGCTCGCCAAGTCGCAGGTGACGGCGAGCACGTCCACGTACTCCTCCACCAGCGACATCGTGGCGACCGGTGGCACCCTGACGGTGCTGGCGACCGGCCAGCCGCCGGTGGACGTGCCGATCACCGGGGCGACGTCCCTCGAGGACATTGCGGCGGCCATCAACTCGGCGGCCGACTCCCCTGTCACCGCGAGCATCGTCCAGGCCGCGCCGGGCACCTACCGCCTGGTGCTCACCGGGCGCAGTTCCGGCTCGGAGAACGCGTTCACGCTGACCAGCACCCTCACCGGCGGATCCGGCGTGGCGTTCACCGACACCGACGGCGACAACGTCTACGGGGACACGGCGGCCGACAACGCGGTGCAGGCGCAGGACGCGCTGCTCACGGTCAACAACATCCCCATCACCAGCTCCAGCAATACCGTCACCGACGTCGTGCCCGGTGCCACGCTCTCGTTGCGCAAGGCCGACCCTGGCTCCACCGTGTTCGTCGGCATGTCGGCCGATGCGTCGGCGGTCGAAGGCGTCATCAACGAGTTCGTCACGGCCTACAACGCGCTCGTGGACTTCGTCGGCGAGCAGCGGACCTCGGCAACGGCCGGCAAGGCGAGCATTGCCCGCGATCCGCTCGTCCGGGGTCTCAGCCGCGAACTCCGGGAGGTCCTGTCGGCCGAGTACGCGGGCGGCGACTTCACACGGCTGGCGGAGATCGGCATCGAATTCACGCAACAGGGGAAGCTCCAGCTCAACTCCTCGGTCTTCTCCGCGGCCGTGGCCGCCAACGGCGAGGGCGTGCAGAGCCTCTTCAGCCAGGCGGCGGGCAGTGGCGCCTTTGGCGCCATCACGGACCGCATCGCCGACTACACCGCGTCCGGCGGGGTGCTGGGCGACGTGCGCCAGCGCCTCACCGAGTCGGTCTCCAGTCTGAGCAGCCGGATGCTCCGGCTCGAGGAGCAGCTCGCCGTCCGGCGGGCGGCGCTGCAGCAGGAATTCACCGCGGCCGACCGACTCATGAGCCAGCTGAACAACCAGCGGAACTCCCTGTCGGCCATCGGGGCGTCGTTCTGACGCCGAGGATCCAGAGACCCGTGACTTCCATGACCCGCGGCGCCGCCGCCTATCAACAGACCCAGGTACAGGGGCGCACCCCGCTCGAAATGACGGTGATG
>JABFRY010000147.1 GCA_013140955.1 Acidobacteriota bacterium | reverse complement strand
GTCCCGCAGATCGGAATACTCGGCGCGCGCCACCGAGGGCTCCTTCCGCATCTTCACCTTGAGTAGGTCACCTCGTCCCGGAGTTCATCGAGCGACAACCGGAACTGCGCCGCGCGCGCGGTGTCGCTGGTGCCGAGCACGGTGAGTTCGCGCTCGGCCTGATAGATGTTGTCCTGCAGGCGCAGGAGATCGTCCTGCGTCATGGCCTGCTGGGCGGCGGCCTGGGCCGGCAGCCCGATTGCGAAGGCCGTCACGGCGGCCAGGATGACTGTGCGAAACATGCTTTCCTCCTCTGCTCTCGTCGAGTGCGTCAACGATCGTCGTGCCACACGGGCAGGCCGACCGCAGGGGTCGCGGTCGTGCGTCCGCCGCACCGAGGGGGAAGGTGCGGGCGGTCAGTTGCGCCAGGGCATCAGGCGCTCGATCCACGCCACGCGCGTGAGATCGTTGTAGATCACGGTCACCATCAGCAGCATCAGGACGACGAACCCTGCGAGCAGCATCTTCTCCTTGATCTGCACGCTGAAGTCGCGCCTGGCAATGCCTTCGAGGGCCATGATCAGGATGTGACCGCCGTCGAGCACGGGCACGGGCATCAGGTTGAGCAGCCCCAGGTTCAGGCTGATCATCGCCATGAGGGAAAACAGGGCCACCCAGCCGGCTTCTGCGGACTCGCCCGACAGTTGCGCAATGGCCACCGGCCCCATCAGCTGGCGGGGCGAGGTCTCACCGACGAACAGCCCGCCGAGCGTGCGGAAGATGAGGCCGCTGTACTTGATGTTCTCCTGGATGCTCAGCTGCACGGCCTCGAGGGGGCCCGGCGTGAACGACTTGGTCGCCTCGCTGATGGTGATGCCCACCATGCCGCGATCGCCGCGAGGCGCCGGCGTGACCGGCAACCGCAGTTCCTGCCCCTCGCGCAGGAGGAGAAGCTCGATCTCGCGTCCGGGCGCGGCCGAAATCGCCTCCGACAGCTGGGAGGCGAACACGACGCGCTTGCCGTCCACGGCGACGACGACGTCACCGGGCCTGACGCCCGCGCGATCGGCCGGGTCGTCCGGAACGACGCTGCGGACGCTGGGATTCACGTCGGGCAGCACGCCGATGTAGCCGACCTCGAAGCGGCTCTGCGCCTCGGTCTGGACCGTCACCGACCGCGACTCGCCCCCGCGCAGGAACGTGACGGCCACTTCGCGATCGGGACGCGTGCCCACGGCCAGGCCGAGCTGCTCCCAGGTGTCCACCTCTTCGCCGGCCACGGTGAGGATGCGGTCGCCGCGCTGGATGCCGGCCCGTTCGGCGGGTGAGCCCTCGACCACCTCACCCACCACGGGCGCTTCATCCTGGTACGCCGGCACGTCGGCGCCCTGGGCCATCACCACGGCGGTGACGACCACGGCGAGGATGATGTTCATGGCGGGGCCCATGATGAGCACCTGGAAGCGCTCCCACTTGCTCCGGGACATGAACTCGTCGGGGTGCCCGGTCCGGGCGTCCTCGGGGCTTTCGCCGGCCATCTTCACGTAGCCGCCGAGCGGGATGGCGCTGACGCAATACTCGGTGTCGCCGCGGCGGAACTTCAGAATCTTGGGACCGAAGCCCAGGGAGAACGTGAGCACACGAATCCCCAGGCGACGGGCAGCCAGGAAGTGCCCGAGCTCGTGGACGAAAATCAGGACGCCGAGTACGAACAGGAATGCCAGCAGAGTCTGCACGCGATGCCCCTCACCCCCGCAATTCTACCCCGCGAGCGAAGGCGGCTGCCCACTCGCGCGCCCATGCATCAGCGGCCCGCACCTCTTGCAAAGACGCGGCCGGCCCGGTCTCGTGGGCGTCGAGCGTGTGCGCTATCACCTCGGGAATGCCCATGAAGGGCAGATCCCCGGCCAGGAACGCGGCCACCGCGACCTCGTTGGCGGCGTTGAGGACGACCGGAGCCGTCCCACCCTCGCGCAGGACCCGGTAGGCGAGCGCCAGACAGGGAAACCGCTCGTGGTCCGGCGCTTCGAATGCCAGCTGTCCGAGCCGCGTGAGGTCCAGGCTGGGAATGGACGTCTCCCACCGGTCCGGATAGGAGCAGGCATACTGGATCGGCAGGCGCATGTCGGTGACACCGAGCTGGGCCATCACCGAGCCGTCGGTGAGCTCGACCATCGAGTGCACGACCGACTGGGGATGCACCACGACGTCGATCCGGTCGGCGGCCACGTCGAAGAGCCAGCGCGCCTCGATGACCTCCAGCCCCTTGTTCATGAGCGTCGCCGAGTCGATCGTGATCTTGCGTCCCATGCGCCACGTGGGGTGATCGAGCGCCTGCGCCGGCGTCACCGCGCGCATGGCCTCGCGGGAGTGGGTCCTGAAGGGACCGCCCGAGGCCGTGAGGACCAGCCGCCGGATCTCGCCCCTGGGGCGCCCGTGGAGGCACTGGTGAATCGCGTTGTGCTCGCTGTCCACGGGCAGGATCGGCACGCCACACCGCGCGGCGGCCGCGGTCACCACCTCGCCGGCCATGACCAGGATCTCCTTGTTGGCGAGTGCAATCGCCTTGCCCGCCTCGATCGCCGCCAGCGCGGCCTCGAGCCCGGCCGTGCCGGCCGACGCGCAGAGCACGAGGTCCACGTCGGGATGGGTGGCGGCTGCCACCAGGCCCTCGGCGCCCTCGGCCACGGGAACGGCCGTGCCGATGTGGTCCCGGAGACGCGCAGCCGCGCCGGCTGTCGCCATGGCCAGCAGCTGCGGGCGATACCTGGCCGCCTGCTCTGCCAGCAGGTCGGCGTTCTCACCGGCCGCGAGCGACACCACACGCAGCCTGGCCGGATGCTCGTCCACGACGGCCAGGGCGCTCCGCCCGATGGAGCCGGTCGATCCGAGAATGGCCAGGTTCCTCATGCCACCCACCGCAGGTAGACGTAGAACGCGGGCGCGGCAAACAGCAGGGCGTCGATCCGGTCGAGCACGCCGCCGTGGCCGGGGATGAGCGACGAACTGTCCTTGATGCCGGCCGAGCGCTTCAGTCTCGACTCGAAGAGATCCCCACAGATGCCGACCACGACGAGCACGGCGCCGAGCGCCGCCAGCGAGGTCCAGGATGCGGTCGGGATGGCCCATCCACCTGCGAGCGTCACGAAGCCCGTCCCGATCAGCACGCCGCCCACGGCCCCCTCCAGCGTCTTCTTCGGGCTGATGCGCGGCGCCAGCGGGCGGCGGCCGAGCGCACGACCCGTGTAGTACTGCCCGGAATCGCTCACGACCACCGTTGCCAGGAGCAGCACGGTCGCGCGATATCCCCCCGCGGCGTGCAGGGCCACGAGCAGGCCCAGGGGCAGGCCGATGTACCAGGCCGGGAAGAACGCGGCGACGATGCGTTCGAACGACACCTCCCACATGAGCGTCTCGGCGGCCACCGCCACGAGCATCAGCAGCACCAGCACGAGCAACGTCCCACCCGTGGCAGCCACGCTGCTCCACCAGCAGGTGACGACGACGAGCGCCAGCGGCAGCAGTCGCTCACGGCCGGCGCCGGTCCTGACCAGGGGCAGGTACTCGTGCGCCGCCAGCAGGGCCACGACGCACGCGAGCACGCGCAGGCCGGGCAGGGGCAGGTACAGGACGGCGGCCAGCGCGGCGGCACCAAGCACGGCGCCGCTCACCACCCGGGTCATCGGGTGCGGCGGCTCATCGGGCTCCCGCCGCCTCCCGGGACGGGCTGATGCCGCCATACCGCCGCTCGCGCTTCTGATACGCGAGAATCGCCTCGAGCAGGTGCTGGCGCCGGAAGTCGGGCCAGTAGGTGTCGGTCACGTAGATCTCGGCGTAGGCGATCTGCCACAGCAGGAAGTTGCTGACGCGCATCTCGCCGCTCGTGCGGATCAGCAGGTCTGGATCCGGCTGCCCGGCGGTGTAGAGGAACGCCGCGAATCGCTGCTCGTCGAGCTCGTCCGGCGCAACGCCCGCTTCGATGGCCCGACGGGCCGCATCGACGATCTCGGCGCGTCCACCGTAGTTGAGCGCGAGGTTGACCACCATGCCCTGGTTCCCACCGGTGGCCGCCGTGGTCGCCGACAGCTCGTCGATGATGTCGCCCGCGAGGTGGTCGGTCCGGCCGATGACGTTGAAGCGGATGTCGTTGCGCAGGAGGGCATTGAGCTCGGACCTGAGGTAGCGCTTCAGCAGGCGCATCAGCGTGCTGACCTCGGTGGGCGGGCGCTTCCAGTTCTCCCGCGAGAATGCGTACAGGGTGAGCACCCGGATCCCGAGGCGCGCGGCCGTCTCGACCGTACTTCTGACAGCCTCGATCCCGGCCCGGTGTCCCTCCACTCTGGGAAGATGACGCCCGGCGGCCCAGCGGCCGTTGCCGTCCATGATGATAGCCACGTGGGCAGGCAGCCGGTCGATGCTCACCTCGCGGGCCAGATGCTGGTCGGGATGCCCGTCCGGAATCCACGCCAGCAGCGACTCAAGCGACATCGCGTGTCTCTTCAGGGTGCAAGCGCTTCATCATAGTCCACCGCGACGAGGAACAGCCCCGCTGGCGGCGCCGTCGCGCCGGCAGATGCGCGGGGGGCGCCGGCGACCAGCGCGGCCATCGAGGCCGGAGAGCGCCATCCGCGACCAACCTCGACGAGCGTGCCCACAATCGCGCGGACCATGTGCCGGAGGAATCCGTCACCCGCCACCTCGTACACGAGGACCGGCTCGCACACGAATGCGGCGCCCCTGGTGCTGCCGTCGCGCGGCAGCGCACCGCCCGCTGCGGACACGAGCCGCAGGTCGGAGCGCACGATCGTCCGCACCGAGGTCGCCACGTCGCTGCCCGTACTCTGGAAGGCCGAGAAGTCGTGCGTGCCCACGACGAGCGCCGCGGCCGCCTGCATCGCCTCCACGTCGAGCGCCTCCCGCACGTGCCAGGCAAAGGGCGCCTCGAAGGGATTGCCGACGGGCCCGTTCCAGATGCGGTAGCGGTAGGTCTTCGCGACCGCCGAGTACCGGGCATGGAAGTCGTCGGCCACCTCGTCCACGCGGAGGACGCGTACGTCGCGCGGCAACTGCGCATTGAGGGCGCGCAGCAGCGTGTGGGCATCGTGTGCGGCGTGCACGCGGACGCTGGCGACCTGTCCGAGGGCGTGGACGCCGGCATCGGTGCGACCGGCGCCGTGCACGTGCACCGGCGCGCCTTCGAAGTGAGCCAGGGCGTTCTCGAGCAGACCCTGCACCGAGTCGCCGGAGGCCTGGCGCTGCCAGCCGACGTACCGGGATCCGTCGTAGGCCAGCGTGAGCTTGAGGGTACGGGGCTGGCCCATCGGTGTCGGGACCAGGGCGACCGGCCTCAGGCCTGGCGGGAACCCGGCTTGACCGCCTGGGTGCCCTGCGCGCACAGGGGACAGCGGGCGGGCTCGTATGCAGGCAGCCCCACCTGGGCGAGCGCGAAGAACGGCACATCGAGGCCCTGCACCCCGCCACTGCGGTC
Source organism: Acidobacteriota bacterium (assembly GCA_013140955.1). GTDB lineage: Bacteria > Acidobacteriota > Vicinamibacteria > Vicinamibacterales > UBA2999 > JABFRY01. The sequence goes on along the minus strand of JABFRY010000147.1, from coordinate 5,566 downwards.
GATCACCGCGGCGGCACCCACCACCTGGGCCCCGACGGCGCGGGCCACGTCGATCGTCTCGCGCGTGGAGCCGCCGGTGGTCACGACGTCCTCGACCACGAGCACGCGCTCGGCGGCCTGCAGCGAAAACCCTCGCCTGAGCACCAGGGCGCCATTCTGCCGCTCCGCGAACAGGGCGCGCACGCCGAGGGCGCGCGCGACTTCCTGGCCGATGACGATGCCCCCGAGGGCCGGCGACAGCACCGCCTCGACCCGAAGGTCGCGCACGAGCGCCCCGAGGGCGGCGCCGCACGCCTCGGCATCGCGCGGATGCTGCAGCACCAGCGCACACTGGAGATAGCCGGGGCTATGCAGCCCTGAGCTGAGCTGGAAGTGGCCTTCGAGCAGGGCGCCACGACGGCGGAACGTGTCGAGGACGGCGTCCTCGGTCAGGGTGGGCGTGGTGGGCATCGGTATCCTTCGCGCGCGGACCCGGCAGGGAACCCTCGGGTCGAACTGCTATATTCTGCCCGATCCCGAACATCCGCGCGCTTCCCACCGTCTCAGTCCCTGGTTTCTGATACCGGAGTGTCCAGATGCACGCCCGCCATGCCCCTGTCGTTCACCTCGTCGTGCTCGTCCTCGTGCTGCTGTCCACGGCGGTGCACGCCGGCGCGCAGCCAGGACAGGCGCCCCCCGCCCCACCCGGCCCGGTGCGGCAGCTCACGATGGACGAAGCCGTGGCCCTGGCGCTCGAGAACAACCTCGGCGTCCGGGTGGCGCGCATCGAACCGCTCGTGCAGGACCTGGGCATCCTGCAGGCGCGGACGGCCTGGGCCCCGAACATCAGTACGACGGTCGAGGGCACGGGCACCGATTCGCCCAACGTGAGCGTGCTCTCGGGCGCCGAGGGCACCACGATCACCGACAACCGGCTGGCCACCACCGTCGGTCTCCAGCAGGCCCTGCCCTGGGGGGCACGCTACAGCGTCGGGTGGGACAGTTCGCGCGCGACCACCACGAACCTCTTCTCGAACTTCTCGCCACAGGTGCGCTCGTCGGTGACGTTCTCCTACCGGCAGCCGCTGCTGCGGGATCGCGCGATCGACACCGCGCGCTGGCAGGTGACCACGGCCACGCGCGACCGGTCGCTGGCCGACCTCGACCTCCGCCAGACGGTCGTCTCCACCGCCCGCTCGGTGAGGAGCGCGTACTGGAACCTGGCGTACGCCATCGCCCTGCTCGACGTGCAGCGGCAGTCGCTCGAGCTCGCGCAGGAGTCGTTGCGCAACACGCGCGCCCGGATCGAGATCGGCACCCAGCCGCCCATCGACGTCGTGGAGGCCGAGGCCGAGGTCGCGCAGCGGGAGGAGGCCGTGATCCTGGCCGAGGCCCAGATCGAGCAGGAGCAGGACACGCTGCGCACGCTCGTCTTCGATCCCTCCATGCCCGACTTCTGGACGGTACGGATCGAACCGGCCGCGCTCCCCGCCTTCGAACCAGCGCCGGTGGATGTGGACGGCGCCGTGCGGCGGGCGATCGCCGAACGGACCGACGTCCGACGATCGCAGCGGGCCATCGAGACCGACGAGGTCGGCCTGCGCTTCTTCAGGAACCAGACGCTGCCCGACGTATCGGCGGGCGTGGACTTCGGGGGCACCGGCCTCGGCGGCACGCAGTTCGTCAGGGGTCCTGGCCTGCCCGGGCCCATCATCGGCCAGACCCAGCGCAGCTTCGGCTCGGTCCTCGGCGACGTCTTCGGCAACGCCTACCCCACGTGGACCGCCTCGCTCAGCGTGAACTACCCGCTCGGTACCAGCCAGCAGGAGGCCAGCCTCGCACGGGCCCGGCTGCAGCTCACCCGCACGAGAACGGAGCTGCAGCGCCTGGAACTGCAGGTGACCGCCCAGGTGCGGGCCGCAGGACGCCAGGTGACGACGAACCAGCGGCGGGTGGACACGACGCGGGTGGCGCGCGAACTCGCCGAGCGCCGCCTGGACGCCGAGCAGCGCAAGCTGGCCGCCGGTACGTCCACCAGCTTCCTGGTGTTCCAGGCACAACGGGACCTCGCCGTGGCCAGGAACAACGAGCTGCGTGCGGTGCTCGACTACAACCAGTCGGTGGTGGACTTCGAGGCCGTGCAGCAGGCGCCCATTGCCGGAACCGGCACGGGAACGGGGACCCAGACCGCAACTGGCGCGCAGTGAGCGGCGGGAAGGCGGGTAGAATCGCGGGGTGCCGAAGGTCTCGGTCACCATCATCACGCTCGACGAGGAGGCACACATCGCCGCGGCGATCGCCAGCGTCGGATGGGCGGACGAGGTCATCGTCGTCGACGCGGAGAGTCGCGACCGCACGCGCGCGATCGCGGAGGCGGCCGGGGCGCGGGTGCTCGTCAGGCCCTGGACCGGCTACGTCGACCAGAAGAACTTCGCCGCGGCCGAGGCCACCCACGACTGGATCTTCTCGCTGGACGCCGACGAGCGCGTACCCCCCGCCCTGGCGGCCGAGATCGGCCGCACGCTGGCGCGCGAGCCCTCCGCATCGGCCTACCGCATCCCGCGGGTGACGTTCCACCTGGGACGCTGGATGCGGACGACGGACTTCTTCCCCGACTTCCAGACCAGGCTGTACGACCGGCGCGCTGCCCGGTGGACGGGCGCGCACGTGCACGAGTCCGTCTCGGCGGACGGCCCCGTCCAGACGATGCACGAGGAACTGCAGCACCTGTCATATCGCGATCTGCGCGATCACCTCGACCGCATCAACCACTACTCCTCCCTCGCCGCGCGCCAGATGCACGAACGGGGAAGACGGGCCTCGGCGCTGGACCTGCTCGTCCATCCACCGGCAGCGTTCCTTCGGAACTACGTCCTGCGACGGGGCTTCCTCGATGGCACCGCCGGACTCGTCATCTCGCTGGTGAACGCCTACTCGGTTCTCCTGAAGTTCGCCAAGCTGTGGGAACTGCAGCAGGTCCCGCCCCGGGCATGACCCCTTCAGAGCCGCGGGGCTGAGCCCCATGCCGACCTTCTCGCTCCACATCGACACGGCACGGACCTGGCGCGGCGGCCAGGGACAGGCGATGTACACCGTCACCGGCCTGCGCGCGGCCGGCCACCGCGCGGTCCTTGTCGCGCATCCCGACGGCGCGCTGCTGCAGCGGATGCGTGACGGCCTCGACCTGGTGGCGCTCGCGCCGCGCAACGAAGTGGACCTGGCCTCGGCCTGGAAGCTGTCCCGCCTCCTCAAGCGGATGCGCCCCGACATCGTGCACGCGCACGACCCGCACGGGGTGGCGATGGCCGCACTGGCACTGTCGATGGGGTCGCTGGCCCCGCGCCCCGTGTTCGTGGCCTCGAGACGGGTGGACTTCCGCCTGGCCAAGAACTCCTTCTCGCGCTGGAAGTACTCGCTGGTGAACCGCTTCATCGCCAACAGCATGGCCGTGCGCGATCTGCTGGTGGCCGACGGCATTCCCGCGTCCCGCACGTGCGTCGTGAACGAGGCGGTGGACGTCCACCGGATGGAGCACCTGCCCGCCACCAACGTGCACGCGGCGTTCTACCTGCCGACGCACGCGCCGGTGGTGGGCAACGTGGCGGCGCTCGTGCCGCACAAGGGCCAGCACCATCTGCTCGACGCCGCCGCCCTCGTGGTGCGCGCGGTGCCCGACGCGCGCTTCGTGATCGTGGGCGACGGCGAGCTGCGCGAGAGCCTCGAACAGCACATCCGGCACATGCACCTCGAACGGCACGTCTTCCTGGCTGGCTTCCGCGACGATGCGCTCGAGATGACCAAGGGCTTCGACGTCTTCGTCATGAGCTCGGTCACGGAAGGGATGGGCACCGCCCTCATCGACGCGATGGCCGCGGGCAAGGCGGCCGTTGGCACCACGGCCGGCGGCATTCCCGAGCTGATCGTGGAGGGGGTCACCGGATTCCTGGTGCCGCCGCGCGATCACGAGGCGATGGCCGATCGCATCGTCCGGCTACTCAAGGACGACGCGCTGCGCACGCGGATGGGGAACGCGGCTCTTGCACGGGCACGCGAGCACTTCACCGTCGCGCGGATGGTGCAGGAGACCGTGGCGGTCTACGACGAGATGCTCGCGCAGCGCGCGGCTGCGCCTGGCGCCCTCACGTCCTGACGCGGCTCGGGCGACCCGGGCGGCACGTGCCCCGCAGCGGACACTGGGTGTCGCGCTGCGCGCGCCCGAATCCGCACGCGTTCATCATGCCCACGTGGCAGAGCGAGAAGTCGAAGCGGACGGGGTCGTCCGCGTCGAGTGCTCGCAGGGACTGCGTGATCTCGGCGGCCATCCTCCAGCCGGGGCTGACGCGTGAGGTGAGGCGAAGGCAGCGTCCGAGCCTGATCACGTGCGTATCGAGGGGCACGACCAGCCGCGCGGGCGCCACCCGGTTCCACACGCCGAGGTCGATGGCATCGCGACGCACCATCCAGCGCAGGAAGAGATTGAGCCGCTTGCAGGCGCTCCCCCCCGAGGGGCGTGGAAAGAAGTAGGACACGCCGGGCTTGGGCGCCGTGTCGCCGTAGACAGCCCGCACGTCCGTCTGGAGGGCCCGTGCGGAAAAGGACTCGAGCGCGCCCGACACGTCGGGCGTCCGCGGGTCGTCCCCCGCCGCGAAGAACGCCTCGATCGAACCCGACTCGTCGAGCATCCGTCGCAGGACCAGCACGAGCGCCGCCAGGTCCGCGCCGCGGATCCAGCGGTGGACCAGGGGAGCGAGGGCGCGGCGCTGGCGCCGCGGGTCGAAGTGCCGGACGTAGTCGGCGGGCGCCGGTCCCATCACGGCCAGCAGCGCCTCGATCGAGTGCATCACGCTCGAGACGCGGCCGAAGGCCAGGGCGGCCGCACAGAACGCCACGATCTCGACATCGTCGGGGCGCTCGAAACGCCGGACGATGTGCACCGGATCGGTCGCCGAGTGGACGTGGTCGAACTGACGGTAGAGGCCGTCCAGTGCACCCCGCAGGACCACGGCACCCATGGCGGTCCCTGTCAGAACGTGGTGAGGGCGACACCCGCGCGGCAAAGCGGGCACGCCCCGGCCGGATAGTTGTCGGGCGCCTTGTACTCGGCCAGCGCCACGTTCGGCACGCCGACGTCCTCGATCGCTTCGAGACGGTCGAAGATCTCGGCCGTGGCGAGCACTACGCCCCCGGCCTGCCGTACCAGGTCCGCACACCGCGCGAAGGTCTGCCCCGTGTTGCGCACGTCGTCCACGAGCAGCACGCGCCGGCCGGCGATCTGCTGTCCGTAGAACCGGCTGAGTGTCAGCCCCGCCGCAGGTGCCGGGGTGAAGGGCGCAAACACCGTGGGCGGCGCAGCGAGGGCCCGGCGGCTGTCGAGCAGTCCCGCCATGGTGTGCGCCAGCAGCGCACCCCCGGTCACGGGACCCGCCACCACCTCGGCCTCCGCGATCGTCTCGGTGGGCAGCACGTCGAGCAGATCCTGCGCGAATCGCCAGATCGTGGACGGGAAACGGAACAACTGGTGCGGGTTGAGGTAGAGGGGACCGTGAAAGCCGTTGCCGAAGTCGAAATGCCCATCGGTCATCAGCAC
>JABFRY010000067.1 GCA_013140955.1 Acidobacteriota bacterium | reverse complement strand
GGTTTATGCCTGCCCGGCGGCGGCGTGGACCACCACTGCACGCCGGAGGGCCTCCTCCACGGTCGGCAGGATGTTCGCCTGGCCCACGTGCCGGTGAAACTCGGCCTGGGCCATCAGGTGGGCCGGCTGCGGGAGCGCGCCACAGAGCAGGAGCGTCCGTCCGGTCGCCGCGAGCCCGTCGGCGAACTGCTCGATGGCCTTCAACCCGGTGGCATCGATGGCCGTCATGTTCCGCAGCCGGAGGATGACGACCGGCGCGAGCGTCTCCACAGTGGCGAGCACGTCGGTGAGCTTGTCGGTCGCGCCGAAAAGGAACGGCCCGTGGACGCGCAGGATGGAGACGTAGTCGGGGATCGCCTTGTCCTGCAGGCTGTGCGCCCGGCTGCGCTCGATGTACTCGGGCGTCACCTGCGACACGGTGGTCGTGGCCGTGACGCGCCGGATGAAGAGCAGGGCGGCGATGATCATGCCCGCCTCCACCGCCACCGTCAGATCGGCGAGTACGGTGAGCGCGAAGGTGACGAACCACACGATGCGGTCGGTCCACCCCTGCTTCAGGAGCTCGCCCACCTCGCCCCACTCGCCCATGTGGTAGGACACGACGAGCAGGATGGCGGCGAGCAGCGCCATGGGCACCCGCGCCGCGAGCGGCGCCGCGACGAGGATGATGACGAGCAGCGTGAGCGCGTGGACGATGCCGGCGACCGGCGTTCGTGCACCGGAGCGGATGTTGGTGGCCGTGCGGGCGATGGCCCCGGTGGCGGGGAGCCCTCCGAACAGCGGTGAGGCGATGTTGGCGACCCCCTGGGCGAAGAGTTCGACGTTGGAGTTGTGGCGCGTGCCGGTGAGGCGATCCGCGACCACGGCCGACATCAACGACTCGATCGCGCCGAGCATCGCCACCGTGAAGGTGGGCGCGAGCAGCTCCAGGATCAGCTCCGGGCGGAAACTCGGCACGCGGAAGGGCGGCAGGCCGGACGGGATGCCCCCGAACCGGCTGCCCACGGTGTCCACCGGCAGCGCGAACGCGGCCGCCAGGGCGGTGCCCGCCACGAGCGCCACGATGTAGCCGGGTACGCGGGGCACGAGGCGGTTCCAGACCACGATGAGCAGCACCACGCCGACACCGAGCGCCACGGTCGGGGGCGAGGCCGTCGTGAGGTTGGCCGCGACCACTTCCAGGCGGCCGAGAAAGTCGCCAGGCACCGGCCCGGCGAGGCGCAGTCCCAGGAAGTCCGTGAGCTGGGTGCTGGCGATGATGATGGCGATGCCGTTGGTGAACCCCACCACCACGGGACGCGGAATGAACCGGACGGCCGTTCCGGTGCCGGTCACGCCCATGATCACGAGCAGGACGCCCGCCATCATGGTGCACATGAACAGGCCGTCCACGCCGTACTGGGCGACGATGCCCGAGACGACGACGACGAAGGCACCCGTGGGCCCCCCGATCTGCACGTTGGAACCGCCGAGCGCCGAGATGATGAAGCCGGTGACGATGGCGCAGTAGATGCCTGCCTGCGGCGTCATGCCCGACGAAATGGCGAAGGCCATGGCCAGGGGCAGGGCCACGAGACCGACCGTGACCCCGGCCACCAGGTCCGCCGTCAGCGTGACCGACCGGTAGCCACGCAGCGCCAGCACGGACGCCGGAACGAAACTCACGAGACCTCCTGGTGTGCGCGGTAGCTGTCGTCGGGCCACAGCCACGCCGCGCCGCGGACGCCGCTGGAGTCGTCGTGGCGCGCGCGCACCAACCGCGTGGTGACAGGTGTGGCGACGGGTGTGGCGGTCGGCCCTGCAGCGCCTTCAGGCCCTGCGGCGCGGGGCACCCCGACGCCTGGCGCCGGGGCCACGCAGGCGAAGACATGGGGCAGCCAGAGTCGGGGCACTTCCTCGTAGAGCGACTCGATGTTCGAGAGTCCCCCGCCCAGGACGATGACGTCCGGGTCGAGCAGGTTGATGACGGAGGCGAGGGCACGAGCCAGCCGCTGCGCGTAGCGGGCCATCGTGCGACGGGCGGCCCGGTCGCCCTCCGCAGCGGCCGCCACGATGCGCGGCGGCGACAGGAACTCCCCTGTCGCGCCCGCGTGATCGGCCGAGAGTGCCGGGCCGGAGAGAAACGTCTCGATGCAGCCCCTGCGACCGCAGTAGCAGGACGGCCCCGGCACCTCGACGCCCATCGCGCCCGGCAGCGGATTGTGTCCCCACTCCCCCGCGATGCCGTGCCGGCCCACGAGTGGCCGGCCGTGCACCACGATGCCACCGCCGACACCCGTGCCGAGGATGACGCCGAAGACGACCTCCGCACCGGCGGCCGCGCCATCGGTGGCCTCGGAGACCGCGAAGCAGTTGGCGTCGTTGGCCACACGCACCGGCCGCCCGAGTCGTGCGCCAAGGTCGCGCGGCAGGGGACGCCCGATGAGCCAGGCCGAGTTGGCGTTCATCACGAGGCCCGAGGGACCCAGTGTGCCCGGCATGCCGAGGCCCACGGGCACGCTGCTCGCCGGCACGATGGTCCGCTCGAGCCGCCGCACCAGCTCCGCGACGGCATCGAGCGTGGCGTCGTAGTCGTCGCGTGGCGTGTCCACGCGCAGGCGCGCCAGTTCCTGGCTGCCCTGCAGCAGGACGCCCTCGATCTTGGTCCCGCCCAGGTCGATGCCGATGCGATGACGGGGCCCCGGGCCTTGCGGAGGTTCAGTGGGCACGTGCGGGGACGGGCGATGGTGCGTGTGGCGGGAGGGGTCGTGCGGTGGTCACGGTCGTACGCGATCAGGGTACCGCATGGCCCGCGAAAGGCGAAGGCTATACTGCGGGCGGCTGGAACCAGGATGCGTATCGTGCCCGCAGACCTCGACGACCCCCGCGTGGGCACCCTGCTCGCGCGGCACGTCCACAGTGCCCGCGCCGCCACGGGACGCGGCAGTGCCCATGCCCTCGATCTCGACGCCCTGAAGGCACCGGCCATCACCTGCTGGGCGGCATGGGACGACGAGACGCTGCTCGGAGTCGCGGCCCTGAAAGCCCTGACCGACGCGCACGGCGAGATCAAGTCGATGCACACCGCCGCAGAATGCCGTCGGCGCGGCATCGGCACGGCCCTGCTGCAACACGTCGTCGACGCCGCACGCGCCCGCGGCATGGCGCGCCTGAGTCTGGAGACCGGGTCGTGGGACTTCTTCATCCCGGCGCGCGCGCTCTACCGGAAACACGGCTTCGTCGAGTGCCCGCCCTTCGGGGACTACGTGCCCGATCCCAACAGCGTGTTCATGACCCGCGAGTTGCGGTAGACCCCGCCCGCGGGCGCCGCCCCGCGCGAGCAGCGCCCGACGCCGGGGTGTCAGGCCCGGCCTCCGTGGTCTGTGCCCGGCGCCCCGGTGCCGGGCGCCTCGAGCCGGGGTGACACGACGGTACGCACCCGCCAGGCGGTGCATCACACCCGCTCGGTTGAGCGCGCGCAGGTTCACGGCGCGCGACCCGAGCGGCCAGTGCTC
>JABFRY010000045.1 GCA_013140955.1 Acidobacteriota bacterium | reverse complement strand
ACATCCATGTCTGCATCCACGACAGCTCCGCCACTGGTCGCCGATCGCGCGCTTCCACACAGGGACCGCCTGCTCGATCCGTCCTGGGCGCTTGCCGCGATGGCGGAGACGCTCGCCTCGGGCTCCGCCACACGGTTCGATCGCGTGGAACAGGTGAAGGTGAAGTACCGCGTGGATGAGAGCCTGCGCGTGCTCCACCGCGTCTGGTCCGGACATCGGTCCTGGCTCGTGGCCGCCCGGATGACGCCCGGGGGACGCTCCGCAGCCCTCTACTCACGAGGCCGCCGGCTGGAGACGCCCGCCGATGGACCGTTGAGTCTCGGGCACCACGCCGACTCGGGCACCGTGTTCTGGACGTTCCCCAACGACCGCCGGCTGCGGGCCGGGCAGGCGCTGGACGGGCAGGCACCGGTCGTGCGCGCCCTGTTTCCCACAACCGCCCCGTCCGTCCACATACAGGCCTACACGCCGGAGCGGTGTGTCACCGCCCGTCTGGACGAGGCCGGCACGCGTCGCGCGGTCGCCTACGCCAAGGTCTACGCGGACGGGAGTGGCATCGCCGCCGCACGGATGCTCGACGCGCTCGGGGCGGCCGCCGCCCGGCAGGGCGCGGGGCTGCGGGTGCCGCGCGTCCTCGCGTGCGACGAGGAACGCGGGCTCCTGCTGGTCTCGCCCGTGGACGGGCGCCAGATGACGGATCTCGCCCCGTCCATGCTGCCCGTGGCGTTCAGCCGACTCGGAACCGCCCTGGGCTGCCTGCACGACCTGCCCGCGCCGGGCCTTCCCCCGTTCCGTCGGCTGACGCTCGGTGCGATCGGGACGGCGGCCGACCTCATCGCACGGGTGCGGCCGGATGCGGAACCGGCGCTCGGACGGCTCAGGGCACGCCTGCACGGCCTGGCGCCGCGGGCGGGACGCATGCCGGCCGTCTGCCTGCACGGCGACGTCAACTCGAAGAACTGGATGGTCGACGACCGGAGCGCCGGGCTGATCGACTTCGATCAGGCCTCTCGCGGGCCCGCGGCGTGCGACCTGGCGGGGGTGCTGGCCGGCCTGCGCTTCCGAACCGTCGTCGGCGACTGGACACAGCGATTCGAGTCGACGCTGGCCGATGCGTTCCTCGAGGGATACGCGCGCGTCCGACCGCTGCCCGCGCCGGCCGCGCTCGCGTGGCACACGGGTGCGGCCCTGCTCGTCGAACGCGCCCTCCGCGCCGTGTCCCGCGTGCGGCGGGACGCGCTGATCCACCTGCCCCAGATCCTCGACGAGAGCCGGGCCTGGACGGAGCGGGCGCAGTGAGGCTCCTCTTCTACTGCCAGCACTCGCTCGGCATGGGCCACCTCGTGCGTGCCTTCGCGCTCGTCGAGGCCCTGTCGACGGCCTTCGAGGTGACGTTCCTCAACGGTGGCCCGCTGCCTGCCGGCATTCCGTTCCCGGCCGGTGTGACACGCATCGACCTCCCGCCGCTCGGGATGGACGACGCCGGGGTACTGGTGAGCCGGGCTGGCGCGCCGGCTCCCGATGCGGCCCTGCTCGCGCGCCGGGACATCCTGCTCGAGGCGCTGGCGCGCACCAGGCCGGACGTGCTGCTGCTGGAGATGTTCCCGTTCGGGCGGCACAAGTTCCTGCCGGAACTGCGGCCCCTGCTCGAGGCGGCCCACGATCTCGCACCGCGCCCGGTGATCGTGAGCAGCGTGCGCGATCTCCTGGTGACAGGGCGCCGCGCGCAGGCGCGGCACGACGACCAGGCGCGGGCGTGGACCGACCGGTGGTTCGATGCGGTGATCGTGCACGGCGACCCGCGATTCGCCACGCTCGAGGAGACCTTCCGCCCGCAGGAGCCCCTGCGCACGCCCGTCTACTACAGCGGACTGGTCGCGCCCGCAGCGCGGCAGTCGGCACGGGGGCCTGCCGACGCGACCGGCGTCCTCGTGTCCGCCGGCGGCGGCATCGTGGGCGCCTCGCTGGTGGGCATGGCCCTCGACGCGCACGACATCCTCTGGCGGAGGCTCGGCCTGCCCATGACGATCGTCGCGGGGCCCTTTCTTCCGGATGCCGACTGGCAGGCATGCCAACGTCGTGCGACCGGGCACCCAGGCCTGACGCTGCGACGTGCCGTCCCCGACCTGCTGGCGCATCTGCGCTCCGCACGGGTCTCGGTGAGCCAGTGCGGCTACAACACGTCGCTCGATATCCTCCGGGCAGGCATACCGGCCATCGTCGTCCCCTACGCGGCACGGGGCGAGGACGAGCAGTGCCGACGAGCCGACCGCCTGGCGGCGCTGGGCCTGGTCTCGGTGCTCGCGCAGGACACGCTCGACGCGACGACGCTCGCCGCCGCCATCGAGCAGGCCCTCGGACGCGAGGTGCCCACGGTGCCATTGGATCTCGAAGGCGCCGCCAGGACCACCACCCTGCTCACGCACCTCGCCGGGTGGCCGGCGGCCCGTCCCTCGCCCGCCTGCACCCTCCGGGAGATTCGCCCATGAGCGTGCGAGACACGCTGCACCGGGCGCTCGACCGGCGGGGCCGCCCGCTGACGTTCTTCGTCCGCGACGACGACGCGGGGTGGGCGCACGAGCGACTGTCCGCGCTGCTGACATGCTGGCGGGCTGTCCAGGCCCCCATCGATCTGGCCGTCATCCCGGCCGCCCTGACGCCCAGCCGCGCGGCCGACCTGCTGGCGTGGCGCCGCGCCCAGGAGTCCCGGCTGGGACTGCACCAGCACGGCTGGTCGCACCGGAGCCACGAGGGGGTCCACCGCCGCTGCGAGTTCGGGTCGCGTCGCACGCCCGCGGCCGTGCTCGCCGACGTCCGGACGGGTCACGACCGGCTCCGACACGCGTTCGGGGAGGCCCTCGACCCGGTGTTCACGCCCCCCTGGAACCGCTGCTCCCACGACACGGGCCTGGCCCTCCGGGCCTGCGGCATCCAGGTGCTCTCGCGCGAGGCGCGCGCCGTCCCCCTGGCCATCGACGGCCTGGCGGAGTGCCCGGTCAGCATCGACTGGTGCGCGCGCAGCCGCGGTGTCGGCCTCTCCCGCGCACACCGCGTCGAGCGGGCGGCTGAAGCACTCGCCACGGCCAGCACCACGGCCGGCCTGATGCTGCACCACGCGGCCATGGACGACGAGGACGTGCAGGCCGCCGCGGACGTCGTGGCCGCGATCTCGGCCCACCCCGCGGTCCGGTGCGTCTCCCTGCTCGAGGCCGCGCGCACCGCGGTACCCGCGCCACACCCGGCTCTTTCCCCGACCTGACCACCATGACGCCATCACGCCGTCTTGCCGTCGTCCTCACGCTCCTGTCCCTGCCCGCCGTCGCGTATGGCCAGGAGTCCACGCTCACCGTGCCCTTCGCGACCAGCCCGCCCGTGCTGAGCACGTTCCTGTCCGGGGAATTGCGCGACATGGATGGCCGCGTCACACAGTTCCGGCTGCGGGAGCCGCGCGACGGCGAGCCCGTCACCCGGTCCACGACCGCCTACGTGTCGTTC
>JABFRY010000078.1 GCA_013140955.1 Acidobacteriota bacterium | reverse complement strand
GGCGCCGCGCAGCCGCGCGGGAATGAGGACCTCGACGGACCGTCCGAGCAGTTCGCGGCGGTCGTAGCCGAACAGCGCCTCCGTCTGCGCGTTGACGATGACGATGCGCCCACCGCGATCGACGATCACGACCGCGTCTGGCGCGGCCTCGATGGCGCTCCTGAACTTCTCCTCGCTCGCCCGCAGGTCCTGCAGGCGACGGAGGCTGGTGACGTCCTTGGTCGCCACGGCGATGAACGGCTGGCCGTCGTCGCCACCCACCAGCCGGAGCGAGACATCCACCTGCAGTCGGGAGCCGTCCTGCCGGCGGCGCTCGGCTTCGACCAGCGCGAACCCCTCGTCCCGCGCGGTGTGCAGCGCGCGGGCGTGCTCGTCGCGACCCTCGTCGGGCACGATCAGGTCCGCCAGCGGGTGCCCGAGGGCGTCGGCAGCCACGTAGCCGAACATCGCCTCGGCACCGCGGTTCCAGAACAGGACGCGGCCATCGAGCGAGAGGACGAGCAGGGCGTCGGGCGATTCCTCCACGAGCCGGGCCGCGAGCGACCGGGCGTCTGGCAGGCTGGCGGCATCGGTCATGGGACGTCTCGCGGGGCATGCATCGCGACGCTACGCCGGCCCGGCCCCGTGCGGACCGGCCGATTATGGATGGAGACCCCCTCGCCACGCGAGAGGCCCGCAGCCAGCCGTCGCAGGCGACGTTCAGGCCTGGCGCGATTGTCGCTTCGGTGTCGCACGCCCTCCCGGTCCTCCGGCGCGACGCCGTTCCAGACTGCCGCTGTCACGCCGTGCGCAAGTCGGACCGCGAGGGCGTGCGACACCGACGCGAGATCGCGTTAAGCCGCGTGGGACGCAGGGTGCGTGGCATCGGCCGGTGCCGCGGCGATGCGCTCGGAGATGCGCGTGATGCTGCCGGACGCCTGTGCGATGTTGCGGCTGATGTCGGCGGTGGCGATCACCTGCTCCTCGACCGCGCGGGCGATCGTCCCGGCACCGTCGTCGAGCCGGGAGATCGTGCGGCTGATACCGTCGATGAAGCCGGCCACCTGGCCCACGGTGGCCTGCATCATCGCGACGTGCTGGTCGATCTCCTGGGTGGCCTGTGCTGAACTGCGGGAGAGTTCCTTCACCTCGTTGGCCACGACGGCGAAGCCCCGGCCGTGCTCGCCGGCCCGCGCTGCCTCGATGGTGGCGTTGAGCGCCAGCAGGTTCGTCTGGTGGGCGATGGTGGTGATGAGCGAGATGATGCTCTCGATCCGGCGCGCCGCGTCGTGCAGCGCAGACACGGCCCCTGTGGCCTCAGCGGCCTGGCCAACGGCCTCGTTCGCCAGGCGCGCCGATTCGCCGGTCTGGCCCGAGATGGCCGTGCTGGTGGAGCTGAGTTCCTCGCACGCCGCCGCAATCATGCTGACGTTGGTGGACGTCTCGCCCGCGAGCTGGCCGGTGTAGGCGAGCTGCTCGGCGCTCTGTTGCATCTTGAGGCCCGCCCGGTTGATGACGCCGGCGCTCGTCCCGTAGGCGCCCAGGAGCCCGCGCTGCAGGATGGGGCGATAGAACCGGTCGTGCGCGCACGCGTCCATGGCGGCGGAGGCTTCGCGGACGAACGAGTCCGAGGTGTCGAGCACGTGGTTGATGGCCCGGCAGACCCTGGCCATGGCGGCGTCGTCGGGCACTCCGACGATGCGGGCCTCGAGATCGCCGGCGGCCGCACGCTCGCAGACCTCGGCGACCTGGTCGAGCGTCACGGCGGGAAGCGACCGGGTCGTGCGACGCTGTGGCGCGGCATCCCCATCGACGCCGTTGTCGGCGGCCCCCTCGGCGCGCGCGGCGGTGGGCCCGGTCGGCAGGGCGGGTGCGTCGGACGTGCTGTGTGCGTCGGATGTGTCGGGTGTCATGGGAGGGTCAGGCGGCCGCCGAGGCGAGCCGGGTGTGCCGGGACAGGCCGAAGACGAACTCGTCGTAGCCCGTGCCCGCGGCGCGCAGCTGCTGGTGGAGAAGCGCGGTGGAGGCGTCGATCGCCGCCTGCCGGTTCGGATGCCGCCGCTCTTCGGCGAGGAGGCTGGCGTAGAGCGTCCGGACGGCGGCCAGCGCATCGGGATGCGGCACGCGGCGGTTCGAGTGATAGCCGACGTGCTGGCCCTGCAGGTCGAAGCTGGGGGTGACATGGGCGAACACCCAGTAGTGGTCGCCGCTCCTGGTCAGGTTCACCACGTAGGCGAAGAGTTCCCGCCGGGCCTTGATGGTCTCCCAGAGCAGCGAGAACACGGCGCGCGGCATGTCGGGGTGACGGAGGATGCTGTGCGGCTGGCCGATGAGTTCGGACTCGGAATAGCCGGAGACGCGGATGAACACGTCGTTGGCGTAGCGGATGATGCCGTGGAGATCGGTCTTGCTCACGATGATCTCATCCTCGCGGAACGACACTTCCCGGCCGGTGGGGACGATGTCCAGTCGATGCATGGGTGTCGCGCAGCCCGGAGGCTGGTCCTTCGGCTGGTCTATCGGCGCGAGCATTCCCCGTCTTGATACGGGTGTCGGGACCATACCCGCAGCGCGCGCGGGCCGTGGCGGGACCACTGGGCCCCGCCCGGGCCGGGCGCGCCGCGACGGCGTGGTACTATCCTCCGATCCGCATGGACGTGCTTTCCGCGACAGTTCCAGTCCGGCCCGTCGGGCCCGGGTCCTCGCCCGTGCTCGTCAGCATCGTCCTGCCCGTGTTCAACGAGGCACGCACGCTGCCAGAGCTGATGCGCCGGCTCGACGTCGTGGGCGTCACGCTCGAGCGCTACCGGTTCGAGTTCGTCCTGGTGGACGACGGGAGCGCGGATCGCTCCGTCGAGGTCTGCGAGGCGCTGGCGGCCGAGGACCCCCGGATCACCGTCGTGTCCCTGAGCCGGAACTACGGACAGACGGCGGCCCTGCAGGTGGGGTTCGAGCACTCCCGGGGCGAGATCGTCGTGTCGATGGACGCCGACCTCCAGCACTTTCCCGAGGACATCCCGCGCTTCCTCGAGAAGATCGAGGAGGGCTACGACGTGGTCTGCGGCTGGCGCTCGGACCGGCAGGAGGGCATGGAGCGTCGCTATCCGTCGGCGGCGGCCAACTGGCTGGTGCGGCGTCTCACCGGCCTCACCATCCACGACGTCGGCACGACCTTCCGCGCGTACCGCGGCGACCTGGTGCGGCAGCTGCGCCTGCTCGGCGAGCACCACCGCTTCATCCCCGTGCTGGCGCGCAACCTCGGGGCGCGGCTCACCGAGGTGCACATCCAGAACATCCGGCGCCCCGTGGGGACGTCGAACTACGGCCTGTCGCGCACGTTCAACGTGCTGCTCGACCTGCTGTTCCTCGTCTTCTACATCCGCTACCTGGACCGGCCCATCCGCGTGTTCGGCCGGCTGGCCTTGCTGAGCCTCGCGGCGGCGGTGGTGATCTCCGCGGTGCTGGGGTTCGTGAGCCTGGCCCGGATAGAAGTAGAGCCGGATGACCAGCTCCGAGATC
>JABFRY010000512.1 GCA_013140955.1 Acidobacteriota bacterium | reverse complement strand
AGCCATGCCGTGCCGCCAGCAGCAGCCCGCGCGGCACGCTGCCGGCGGCGGAGAAGAACTCGTCGAGCAGTCGCAGCGACTGGACGCAGAAGAGCGGGGCGAGCAGCCGGGGCGCGGCGACGTAGAAACGCACCCGGGCATCGGGCACCCATCCCGGTGGCATGGCTGACACGAGCACGAGACCTGCCGTGCGGTCCGGATGTGCGCTGGCGAACGCGGCGGCAATGCGGCCGCCGAACGACACGCCGCCGATCACGGCGCGGCCGAGGCCCGCCTGGTCCATGGCGTCGCCAACCTGCTGCACGTAGGCATCGAGCAGATCCGCGCCGATCCGTCCGGCGTGCGCGGTGGGCTCGTCCGCCAGGGAGAACGTGATGACCCGGCATCTGCGGGAGAGGGCTTCCACGGCCGGGCGCATCCACTCCCAGCGCCCCTGGATGCCGGGAATGAGGACCACGGGGGCGCCGCTGCCCCTGTCGACGATCTTCACGTGAGCCGGCCTCGCACGACGTCGGAGGGTGACACGGGACGGGGGCCCTGGCACGGACCCGTCCGGTGTTCGCCAAGCTGGGCACGAACCATCGAGCGCCAGTGTGTGGCGGATGCCGCAGGGTGTGCAAGTCCGCCTGCCCACGGCGCCCGGCCGGGACCCGACGAGGTCGATGCAGCCGGGGATGTCATGCCCGTGTGAGGGGTCTCGTGAGGCAGGTGGGCCCACCCGCGCCCTTCGCGCTGATCTCCGAGCCGTCGTACTCGGCGACAGTCGCCCCTGCGGCTTCCAGTGCCGTCCGCGTGCCCGGATTCCCCGCGACCATCAGGCACCGCCGGGGCCCCAGGGCCAGGACGTTGGTGCCCATCGTGTCGAACTCCTCGTCGGGCACCTCGATCAGCGCAATTCCCCGGTCGAGGAGCCAGCGCCTGAACGGCACTGGCAGGAGACGCGAGTAGACGACCGCCAGGTCCACATCGACCGGGCTGATGAGCGACATCAGGTGCAGCACCTCGCCGGGGCCCTGCCAATGCGGCAGCGGTACCTCGACGAGTTCGTCCAGGCAGGGCGCGAGGAGCGCACGCAACTGGCCGATGCCCTCCGGATTAGTCCGGTAGCCGGAACCTACCGCGAGCGTACGGCGGCCGAGCCACACGACGTCGCCGCCCTCGAGGCACCCCGGTGACGCAATGTTCCCGGCGACCGCGATGCCCAGCATCCGGCACGCGTCGGCCAGGGCCTCCGGCTCGTGCCGGCGCTGGGGCTTGCCCATCCGGCACAGCACCGCGCCCAGGTCCGAGACGACGGCCGCGTCGCGAACGTAGATCGAGTCGAGGCCGGTGCCATCGGCCGGTGGCAGGCGATGGACCGTGGCGCCCGCCGCCTCGAGCAGTTGGACGAACCGATCGTGCTGGCGTCCGGCCAGGTCCGCATCGGGGCGGGCCGTGTACGCCAGGTCGTGCCACTGGGCGTCGATGGAGGCCGCGCTGCCCCAGGCGTCCCGCACGTGCTTGACGGCGACGCGCAGCAGCGCGCCGGTCTCGGATTGGGCCGTCACTTCCACCTCGTGAGAATGGACTCCCGGTCGAACAAGGCAACGCCCAGCAGCGCCAGGCCGGCATTGACCGACAGGAGCACGAGCGCCGTCGCGGCGATGATGGTCCCTGAGAGCTGCAGCGTGCCGGTGAGCTGGGCGACCAGGAGGCCGGCGACGGGCAGGATCACCAGCGCGCCGATCTGCTGGGCGCTTCGCGCGTCGTTCACCCGGGACGAGACGCAGACCGCCAGTTGCAGCGCCGCCAGTGCCGCCAGCGGGCCGAGCACGAAGACGATGGCGAGGGGCTGTCCCGTGAGCAGCGTGGCGTACACGCCCTCACGTGCGAACGCGGCGGCCGCCGCAACGTAGACACCGAAGCAGGCGATGGTCAGCACGGTGGCGGGCAGCAGCGACCCCAGGACCTTCGCCGCCAGCAGTTCGGCCGTGGTCAGCGGGGTCGTGAGCAGCGGCTCCAGCGTGCGGGCATGCTTCTCGCCGACGACGCTGTAGGCGGCCGAGGCCATCGATGCGGCCACCGGCGTCAGCACCAGCAGCACCACGAACTGCCTGAGGATCCACGCCTGAATGAGCCCTTCCCCGTCCAGGCGTGCGGCCACCGCGGTTCCGTCCAGCGCGTCGATGGCGACGCGGAAGTCGCTCGACCCGGTGAGCGGCTCGCCCGTGACCGCGGGCAGGACCACCGCGATGAGGAAGGGCAGGCAGATCGAGACGACCGCGGTGAGGACCGCCGGCACGAAGACCGCCGGGTTGCGGGACAGATCGATGATCTCCTTCTCGAGCAGGGCCATCACGCGCCTCATGACTCCGTGCTCCCCTCGCCCAGCAGGTGGAGGTACACCTCCTCGAGCGGGACGTGCTCGGGGTGCACCGACAGGATGTCGGCGCCGGCCGCCACCAGCCGCCTCACGATCTCTGGTGCGTGCGCCGATGCCGCGGCGCCGTCCGCCAGCAGGACCGGTCCGTCGGCCCGCACGATGTCCACGCCGCTCGAGCCGCCGAGCACGGACACGAACTGCTGTGCGTCGCCGGCGACCGTCACCTTGAGTCGTTCACCGAAGAACCTGGCTCTGAGGGCAGCCGTGGTGCCCAGCGCGAGCAGGCGTCCCCGCAGGACCGCGACGCGGTCGGCGACCCGGTCCACTTCGTCGAGGTTGTGCGTGGACAGGAGCACGGCGCGCCCCTCGCCTCGCAGGCGCAGGATGAGCGCACGCACCTCCTTCGCGCTGGCCGGGTCGAGTCCCGATGTAGGCTCGTCCAGCAGCACGATGCCGGGCCGATGCAGGAGTGTCCGGGCCAGCGCCACCCGTTGCCGGAGCCCCTTCGAGAGGTGCGCGGCCAGGTCGCCAGCCCGGGAGCGAACGTCGAACAGGTCGAGCGCCTCGTCCACGGCACGGGACGGCGACGGCAGCCCATGGAGCCTGGCGTACGTCAGGAGGTTCTGCCGCACCGTCAGCCGATCCCAGAGTCCGGGCGCTTCCGTCAGGATGCCGATGCGCGTTCTCAGCGAGGTGCCGTCGAGCCCGTGGAGTCCGACGCCGTCCAGCAGGACCTGCCCGCTCGACGGCCGGATCAGGCCGGCCAGCAGCCGCAGCGTCGTGGTCTTGCCGGCACCATTCGGTCCCAGCAGCGCGAGGATCTCGCCGGGCCTGAGCTCGAACGAGATGTCCTGCACGGCGACCCGGGCATCGAACTGGCGCGTGAGGTGATCGGCGGTCAGCATCCTGTCGGCGTCGCCGGGAGGCCTGTCGGCCGCCGGCGGCATGCCCACACTATATGGGCTCCGGCGCGTGCGGCCATGGCCTGCCAGAGATGCCGGCCCAGTTCGCAGGTTGTTGTGCACGGACGACGGCTCCGCAGTAAGGTAGGCAGATGGCGACACTGCGCGACCGCATGATCGGGGCTGCCCGTCTTCAGACGTCCGTCTACGAGGAGGTCGAGGCCGACCAGGGCGCCACCGGGCAGGCGATGGCCATCGTCGTGCTGGCCAGCCTGGCGGGTGGTGTCGGCATGTCGACCGGTGGCACGGGGCTGCTGGCCTTCGTGAACCTGACGCTCGCCTCGCTGGTGGGCTGGTTCGTCTGGGCCGTGCTCACCTACGTCCTCGGCACCCGCATGTTCGCCGAGCCCCAGACCAATGCCAGCGTCGGCGAGTTGCTTCGCACGACGGGGTTCGCCGCCGCCCCGGGTCTCCTGCGCGTGTTCGGCATCGTGCCCGGCTTCGGCTGGCTGGTGTATTTCGTCACGGCGATCTGGATGCTCGCGACGATGGTGGTGGCCGTGAGGCAGGCGCTCGACTACCGCAGCACGGGCCGGGCGGTGGGCGTGTGTCTCGTCGGCTGGTTCATCTCACTGGCGCTGGCGGCGCTCATCGGTTTCGCGTCCGGGCCCACGGTCCAATAAGGCCACCGCCAGGCGCTCAGTACGCCGCGACCGTCCGGATGGCGTCGAGCACCGCCGGCGCTCCCGGCAGGATGACTTCCTCGAGCACGGGCGCATAGGCGACGGGGCAGTCGAGACCGGCCACCCGCTTGACGGGTGCGTCGAGCTCGTCGAAGAGTTCCTCTCCGATCCGTGCGGCGATCTCGGCGCCGAAGCCCGCCGTCAGCGGGTCCTCGTGTGCCACGATGACGCGGTTGGTCTGTTTCGTCATCCGGGAGATCGTGTCCCAGTCGTACGGAATGATCGTCCGCAGGTCGACGACCGCGACGCTGATGCCCTCGCGCTCGGCCTGCTGGGCGGCCAGCAGCGAGCGCTGGACCAGGGCTCCCCACGTGAGGATCACCACGTCCGTGCCCTCCCGTACGACCGACGCCCGCCCGAAGGGGATGGTGTAGTCGGGGCCAGGATAGACGCCCTTGTTGTAGGTCTGTCGATACAGGTGCTTGTGCTCGAGGAAGAGCACCGGGTCGTCGCACCGGATGGCCGTCCTGAGCAGCCCCGCCGCATCCTGGGCGTTCGAGGGCAGCACCACCCGCAGGCCCGGCGTATGCGCGAAGATGGCCACGGCGGACTGGCTGTGGTACGGGGCGCCGCCGCGCAGATATCCGCCGATCGGCACCCGGATGACCACCGGCGCCGACCAGAGGCTGTTCGACCGGTACCGCATCATCGACAGCTCGTCGCGGATCTGCATGAAGGCGGGCCAGATGTAGTCGAAGAACTGGATCTCGACCACCGGCTTGATCCCGCGGAGGGCCATTCCCACCGCCCTGCCGACGATGTTGGCTTCCGCGAGGGGCGAGTTGAACACGCGGACGCCGCCGAATGCGCGCTGGAGCCCGTGCGTCACCTTGAAGACACCGCCCTTGCCGGACACGGTGCCGAGGATCTCCTCGTGGCTCGCGTCCGCCACGTCCTCGCCGAAGATCACCATCCGTGGTTCGCGGGCCATTTCGTCACGGAGCGTGCGGTTGATCGACGCCACCATGGTGTCGGGGGAACCCTCGGGCACGGCCTCCGACGCGAAGGCGTCCGACGTCGGGTCGACGTCGGGAGAGAACACGTGCAGCATCGCCGTGGCCGGGTCGGGCTTGCTGGCCTCGAGCGCCCGGTTGGCGGCCTCGGCCACCTCGCGTTCGACGGCGGTGAGAATCTCGGCGAGCTCGTGTTCGCTGGCCACGCCTTCGGAGGTCAGCAGCTGCCGCATGCGGCCCAGCGGGTCGCGGCGCGCCTCGGCAGACCGTTCCGCCGGTGTCTTGTAGAGCTTTTCGTCATCCGAGAGGGAGTGCGAGTACAGGCGGACGACCGTCGCGTGCACGAGAGCCGGGCCCTTTCGGGCCCTCACGTGCGCCACCGCGTCGCGCAGGGCCGTGTGGCTCGAGAGATAGTCGGTGCCGTCGCAGCGGAAGACGGTCATGCCGGGGAAGTGCTCGACGATGCGGGAGATGTCCCCGCCTGGTGTCTGGACGTCCACGGGGACGGAGATGGCGTACCCGTTGTCCTCGACGAGGTAGAGCACCGGAAGCTTCTGGGCGCACGCGGTGTTCAGCGATTCCCAGAACTCGCCTTCGCTGGTTGCGCCGTCGCCGACCGACACCAGCGTGACCTCGTCCTTGCGGTACCGGGACTCGCGGTCGGGGATCGCCGTCAGGGTCTCGTACAGGCGGCCCGCCTCCGCGCAGCCGATCGCGTGCAGGCACTGCGTGCCCGTGGCGCTGCTTGGCGAGGGAAGATTCAGCTCGCGGCTCGCCCAGTGCGACGGCATCTGCCGTCCGCCCGACGCAGGGTCGTCCTTCGAGCCGACACCCGCCAGGAACATCTCGTACGGCGTCACACCAAGGCCCAGGCAGAGCGCGCGGTCGCGATAGTACGGGAAGAACCAGTCGTGTCCGGGGCGCAGGTTGCGCGCCGCCGCGACCTGGATCGCTTCGTGGCCGGCGCCGCTGATCTGGAAGAAGATCAGGCTCTGGTTCTTGAGTTGAATTTCCTTGTCGTCGATCTTCCGCGACAGGAGCATCGTGCGGTACGCCGCGAGCAGCTCCTCGCGGGACAGGCCCGCCAGCGCGTGCTCTCCGGCCGTGCCCGCAGCGGTCCTCGCATCCGCTCCACCGGTCAGGGTCGAGGCCTTCATAACCGGGAAATTATGGCACAATCACCCCTGCCTCCTGGCCACCCCGGGCATCCTCCATGACAACCGTCAGACTCCATCGCTGGGACGAGATCGCGCTCGAGAAGATCACCGAGATGAGCTCGCGGAAGATCGTGTCCGGCAGCAGCGTGATGGTCGCGCAGACCTATCTGAAACGTGGTGCGCTCGTGCCACTGCACGCGCACGAGAGCGAGCAGCTCAGCTATGTGCTGCAGGGCGCACTCAGGGTGGTGGTGGGTGTCGATGAATTCGTCGTGCGGGAAGGCGAGGTCCTCCGCATTCCCGCCGGGGAGGCGCATCATGCGGAAGCACTCGAGGACACGCTCGAGCTCGATATCTTCAGCCCCGTCCGTCGCGACTGGGTCGAAGCGATCGAGGCGGACTGAGGAGGGACGTGGCCGTTCGAGGGAGGTATCGTGAGCGATCAGGCGGTGGTTCTGGCATGAACGGATCCAGTCGTGGCGCGGCACTGCGCCTGCTCGGGCTGATGCTCGGCGTCTTCCTCATCTTCGAGGGGCTCGGCAAGGTGCCGTGGCTCTTCGACAGCGCGATCCTCGGGGCGCGGCTCCAGGAATGGCACGGTACGGCGTCGCCCTTCAGCCGCTGGTATCTCGAGACGGTCGCGATGCCAGGGGTTCCGGTGTTCGCGCGCATGGTCACGCTGGGCGAGCTGCTGGCGGGTGCCGCGCTGCTGTTCGGCTTCTGGACGAGGCTGTCTGCGGGCCTCGCCGCGCTCATGGTCCTCAACTTCCACGTGGCCTCGGGCATCCTCTTCACCTATGGCTATCTCACCAACGGCTACGGCCTGCCCGTCATGGGAGGGCTGCTGGCGCTGGCAATAGGTGGATCGAGGCTGCCGCTCAGCCTGTCGGACTGAGCCGGCCTCCGTCCGCGTGGCGAGTCCCGTCAGTGCGGGCGTCGCGTGGAGTCGTCCGTCCGACCGCCCTGGTAGACGTCGAAGCGCTTCCGCTCCTTGGCGATCCGCCACTTCAGGTAGCGGTACTTGATCTCGGCCATGACCTTCAGGCGCCCGGGAATGCGCGACTTGAGGTACAGCCAGGCGGCGATCATGCCCCCCAGGTGCGCGCCGTGCGCGATGCCCCCGCCGGACGCGTTCACCGACGAAATCAACGCGATGGCGCCCATGATGGCCACGAAATACTTGGCCGGGATGGGGAAGAGCATCATGTAGTGAATGATGCGATGGGGAAAGTAAACGGCATAGGCGAGCAGCACGCCGTAGATGGCCCCCGAGGCGCCGATCGTGACCGCGTCATAGAGGCGGTCGGCGACCGCCAGCGGCGTGAACGACAGCAGGACCTGCGTGGCGGCCGCGCCGACGCCTGTCACCAGGTAGAACCTGGTGAAGAAGGCGCTGCCCCACATCCGCTCCAGTTCGACCCCGAACATCCACAGGGTCAGCATGTTGAACAGGATGTGGAAGAAGCCCGCGTGCAGGAACATGTACGTGACGAACTGCCAGAGCCGGAACTGGCCGATCGCCGCGGAGGGCTGCATCCCGAAGCCCGCCTCGAGCGCGAATCGTACCGTCGGGTCGAGCGCCATGATGACGAAGACCACGACGTTGGTGATGACGATGGCTCGGATGGCCGGCGTGAGCGGCCCCGGTCCGAACGTGTAGCCGTAGGTCGAGGCCGTCTGGTTGCGCCGCATGGCTCAGTCTCTTCCAGGTGTTGCCTGGCCGGCAAGCAGGTACGTGTCGCGGCAGGAGCCGCGTCCCGCGCCTCAGCGACGCCGGCGTGCGAGCCGCCCTCGCACGAGGGCCACCCCCTCGCCGAACTCCCGGACGCGCAGCAGCTGCGACGCGCCCGCGAGGACCAGGAGCGCCGTGCCGATCGTGCCCCCGAGCTGGAGGCCCTGTGCCGGCAGGCTGGTTCCGGGCACCAGCCGAGTGAGCGTCGCGTGCGCCCCGGCCGCCGCCAGGCCCATGGCCACCGACGCCAGGGCGATGCGCGTGAGGGAGTCGAGCAGCCGGGTGCCCTCGATCCCGTCGAGGCGGCGACGCAACAGCACCATCAGCGTGGCCGCATTGAACAGCGCGGCCACCGACGTGCCCAGTGCCAGGCCCCGATACCCCATCACCTGCACCAGCAGGAGGTTCATGACGACGTTGACGACGACGGTCGCCATGCTCACCTTGACCGGCGTGCGATTGTCGCCAAGGGCGTAGAACAGCGGTGACGCGATCCGCACCACCGAGTAGCCGACCAGGCCCACGGCGTAGAACTGGAGTGCCCCTGCGGTGGCCGCCGTATCGGCACTCGTAAATGCCCGCCGCTCGAAGATCAGCTGCACGATCGGGGACGCCAGCACGACAAGCCCCACCGTGGCCGGTACGTTCAGCATCATCATGAGTGACAGGCCGTCGGCAATCGTGCGACGGATCGCGCCAGGTTCGCGGTTCATCGTGTCCCGCGACACGGCCGGCAGCGTTGCCGTGGCAATCGACACGCCGAACAGGCCGATGGGCAGGTACATCAGCCGGAAGGCGTAGTTCAGCCACGAAACCGCGCCGGTGCCCTCTCCGGCGGCGAGCACCGTATTGACGAAGACGTTGACCTGCGTGGCTGCCATGCCGATCGTGCCGGGTCCCATGAGCCGGAGCACCTGGTGCAGGCCGGTGTCGCTCCAGTCCAGGACGGGACGATAGCGGAAGCCCTGCCGGTGGAGCAGCGGCCACTGTACGAGCACCTGTGCCGCGCCGCCGAGTACCGTGCCGATGCCGATGGCCATGATCGGGGCCAGCCCGAGGGTCGGCATCAGGGGAACGAGCGCGAGCGCGCAGACGATGGAGACGACGTTGAACATCGCCGGCGACAGGGCCGGCACGAAGAACATCCCCAGGGAATTCAGCATGCCCATGCACGCGGCCGCCAGGGCCACCAGGCTCAGGAAGGGGAGCATGAGACGCGTGAGTGAGGTGGTCAGCTCGAGCTTGCCAGGTACCGCGGCGAAGTCCCCCGCAAAGGCCGCGGCAATGGGGCCCGCGAAGACCATGCCGAGCAGCACGAGCACGAGCGTGATGACCGCCAGCGCGTTCACCACGTTGTTGCCGAGCCTCCAGGCCGACTCCTTCCCGGCGGTGGCCAGGTGTCGGGTGAAGGTGGGGACGAACGCCGCGCTCATGGCCCCCTCGGCGAAGAGGTCCCGAACGAGGTTCGGGATGCGGAAGGCCACATTGAACGCGTCCATGGCGTTGCCCGCGCCAAACAGGGAGGCCAGCACCTGCTCACGGACCAGGCCGAGCAGCCGGCTGGTCATCGTGGCGGTGCCGGCCGACGCCGCCGCGCCCGCCAGACGCGAGGCGCCAGAGCCCGTGGGTGGAGGGGACGGGCTCATGCCGTGCGGCCGGCCGCCTGCGCGCGCAGGGATCTGTCGCGCCGAACGGGGGAAGGGGTCAGGACGAGGAACGGCGTGGGCCGACGTGTGAGACGCGGCGTACAAAAAGCGGGCCCTCGACGGACGAGGGCCCGAACAAGGAAGGAAAGGCTGAAGCGGGCCTCTTGAGCGGTTGGACGACGCTCTCGCACGGAAAGTTTGTCGCCCGTCAGAGGCCGAGCTTCCGTCTCACAGCCTCGTTCACCGCTTTGCCGTCGGCGTGGCGCCCTGCGAGCCTCGGCATCACCGCCTTCATCACCTTGCCCATGTCCTTGCCGGAGGTCGCGCCGGTCTCGGCAATGGCTTCGGCCACCGCCGCCTCGATCTGTTCCGGGGATGCGGCCGGCGGCAGGTACGCTTCGAGGACCACGATCTCGCCGGCCTCCTGCGCGACCAGGTCCTGGCGGCCGGCCTTGTCGAACTGCTCGATGGCGTCTTTCCGCTGCTTGACCAGCGAGGCCACCACCTGGGTCGCCTCCCCGTCGTCGAGCGCCCGGCCCTTCTCGACCTCACGGTTCATGAAGGCGGCCTTCAGCATGCGGAGGGCGCCCAGCTTCGAGGCTTCCCGGTTCTTCATCGCGGCGATCAGGTCCGCGCTCACCTTCTCGGTCAATGTCATCAGTAGTCCTGGTCGGCGTCGCCATAGGTCACGTGCCAGCCACCCGTGTCCTCGTAGAACCCCGTCGGCACCTGGACGACGTTGATCTTCACGTTGACCTCGAGCGATGACTTGACCACGAAGTAGCCGTTTCGTCGCAGTACGCGCCGAAAGGCACTGTTGAGGGTGTAGCAGCGGATCTTGTCCGAGTCTTCGGCCCGTGCCGCGCGATCGACCCAGCGGAGCAGCGTCTTCAGGCCGGATTCGTCGTCGGGGTCCACCAGGAAATCGACGAGCATCGTGACACGTCCGAGCGGCTCGTGCTTGTGGCGGTATACCGCATAGCCATGGGTCTCGGCCTGTCGGCGCAAGGCCACGACCGTGTACCGCACGTGGGGCGGCTCGATGTACCGCCAGTTGAGATACGCGGCGTCCCGCCGCACGGCGAGATCGAATCGGCCGGCGAGCCGTTCCCACAGGGCCGTGAACGAACGGTCGAACCGGCGGATGGGCTCACACTCCGCCCGGAGGGGCCGCGAGCGCGAGACCACGTGCACCACGGGCGAGGCGAGGGCCGACAGCAGCCGATTGACGGGTGTCGGCAGGCTGGGCACGCGGACAGCCCGGCGGGTCAGCGGCTTCACCAGGCACGGCACGATGTGGGACGCAGGCCAGCGAAGCCGGTCCAGCATCTGCCTGGACCGTTCCGGCAGGCCGAGCGCCAGCGATGCCCCGATGTTCCGGTCCCACGCGCGGACCAGCGCCTCGTCGAGGCCCTGGGCGTCGCGCTCGGGCGCGACCGTGGCGTCGGTGCCCCAGGCGCCGTCCACTTCCAGGCCCTTGAGCGACAGCCGGACGGGGATGGTCGAGCACTGACCCACCACCGTGGGGCCTTCGCGGGCGACCCAGATGCCTGGATTCCCTGAGGCGTTGAAGGGATTGCGGCGGTGCTGCCAGTCCCACCGAAGGCGGCTCGCGTCGGCAGCGTCGGCGCCCTGCGTGCGCCTGAGCAGGGT
>JABFRY010000032.1 GCA_013140955.1 Acidobacteriota bacterium | reverse complement strand
AGCCTGCGTGGGCGCGCACCAACTGGCAGAGTTTCGCGGTGACCCTGGGCGAGGGGCTCGATCAGCGCGGCGTGATGCAGGCGCTGCTCGACCTGGGCATCTCGACGCGCCGGGGCGTGATGAACGCCCACCGCGAGGCCGCCTACCCGCCGGGGTCCTGGCGGACGACCGCCGCCGGACTCGCCATCGGCGAGCGCGCCCAGGACACCACGATCCTCCTGCCCATGTATCACCAGATGACCGCCGACGAACAGGACCGGGTGGTGGACGCGCTGCGCGGCGCCTGCGCATGATCTCGGTCCTCACGCCGGCGTTCAACGAGGCGGCCAACCTGCCGGCGCTCTACCGCCGCCTGGTGGCGACCATGGCGACCGTGGGCGGCGACTGGGAGTGGGTAGTGGTGGACGACCACTCGCGCGACGACACCTTCGGCGTGCTCGCGGCGCTGGCCGCCGACGACCCCCGGGTCCGCGGCATCCGGCTCGCGCGCAACTCCGGCTCGCACGTGGCCATCACCTGCGGCCTCCACCATGTGGCCGGGGATGCCGCGGTGATGATGGCGGCCGACCTGCAGGACCCACCCGAGACGATGACCGCGATGCTCGGCCGCTGGCGCGAGGGCGCGCAGGTGGTGTGGGCGGTGCGCCGCGTGCGCCCAGGGGAGTCCTCCCATGCCGGCTTCGCGGCGGCCTACTACTGGGTGATGCGTCACGTGGTGGGGATGAAGGAGATGCCGTCGCGGGGCGCCGACTACTTCCTCGTGGACCGCGCCGTCATCGACGCCTTCCGCCGCTTCCCGGAGCGTCACGGGAGCGTGCTGGCGCACCTGACCTGGCTGGGCTTCCGCCAGGCCTACGTGGAGTACGACAAGCAGCCGCGCGCCGCCGGCCGATCCGGGTGGACGCTCGCCCGTAAGCTCGGACTGGTGCTCGACTCGGTCACCTCCTTCACGGCGGCGCCGCTCAGGCTGGCGTCGATGGCGGGCGCCGGGCTGATGGTTCTTGCCGCCCCGGTCGGCGTCGCGGGTCTCCTGTTGCTGCCCGCGATCTCGGGCATCCTGCTCCTCGTGCTGGCGGCGGTGGCCGTGGTGGGCGGGCTGCAGCTGCTGGCGCTCGGCCTGCTGGGGGAGTACGTCTGGCGGGGCGTCGAGGAGGCAAGGCGTCGGCCGCAGTTCGTGGTGGAGGCCGTGGTGGGCGCGGGCGGGCGCCAGGGAGGTGCGCCCCCGGCTGGAGGCCCCTGACCCGGACAGTTTTGGCTAGAATAGGCACTTCGGTCCGCCGGCGGTCTCGGCGGGGCCGGCAGCGTTTCCGGTTCCGCGACGCCAGGGCCCGACCGGGGCCAGGGCCGAGCACGCCGAAGAGTACAGAGGGGCAATGATCGACTGTATCGCGGGGTACCACCTGAACCCGTGGACGTGTGGCATCGCGAAGTTCAACGCCATTCTCTCCCGTCACCTCGGAGTCCCCGTCGTCGGCATCCGCGCCGTCGAACTCGGCGCCTATCGCCGGCCCCTGTTGTCGCTCAAGCTCTCGGAGTTCTCGCCCGCGGACGCGGCCGACCTCGATCTCTGGAGCCAGGCGCACCGGGGCACGTTCGACCTGTTCCTGCATGCCTACGACGGCACCGAGATCGAGCAGCGGATGGTGGCCGCGGCCGCACGCGTGTCGTGCGGCAACCGTGAGCTCACCCATGTGCTCCGCGCGACGCGCCCGGACGTGGAGGAGCTGTTCTGTCCGGGCACCATCCTCAGCCCCGCGCGGTTCCAGCGGACCGACCTGTCGGTGTTCACCTTCGGCATGGCCCACAAGATCCGCGTGCCCCTCTACCGGCGCCTGCGGGACCTGCTCGACCAGTCGGGCCGGAGCTATTCCGTCTACGTGTCCACCGCGCTCCACGAGGGCACGAGCTTCGACGAGTCCTTCGTGGTGCGGTTCGAGGAGCTGCAGGCACTGTTCAACGGCCAGGTCTACTTCATGGGGTACCTGTCGGACACGGCCGTGTACAACCAGCTGCTGGACTGCACCTACCTGGCGGCGTTCTTCGAGAAGGGCCTGCGGGCCAACAACACGACCGTGAACGCCGCGATGGAGTGCGGCTGTGCGGTGATCACCAACCTGGACGAGTACTCCCCGGTGGAGCTCTCGCACATGAAGAGCGTGATCGACATCAACGCCTGCGACCGGCTGCCGGACGAGGCGGACGCCGCGCGGATCGGCCTGGCGGCCCGGGAGATTGCGCTGGGACAGTATGGATGGGACCGGCTGGTCGCGCAGCTGCGCCCCGTGGTCAGGACGTAGGAGGCACGCGTGGCAGGCACACTCAGGATCGGGCGGCACGAGATCGGCGATTCCACCGACTGCTACGTGATCGCCGAGATCGGTCACAACCACCAGGGCAGTCTCGACAAGGCCCGCGAGCTCTTTCGCGAGGCGAAGGCGGCCGGTGCGCATGCGGTGAAGCTGCAGAAGCGCGACAACCGCGGGCTGTACACGAAGGCGGCGTTCGAGAAGTCCTACGACAACGAGAACAGCTTCGGCGCCACCTACGGCGAGCACCGGGAGTTCCTCGAGTTCGGCCTCGACGCCTACCGCGAGCTGCAGGCCTATGCGCGGGAGCTCGACATCGACTTCTTCGCCACGGCCTTCGATCTGGCCAGCGCCGACTTTCTCGAGGCGCTGGACGTGCCGGCCTACAAGCTCGCCTCGGGCGACATCAAGAGCCGTCCGCTGCTCGAGCACGTGGCGCGGTTCGGCAAGCCCATGATCATCTCGACCGGTGGCGCCCTCATCGAGGACGTGGAGCGCGCCTACGAGACGATCATGCCGATCAATCCGCAGCTGGCCATCCTGCAGTGCACCGCGGGATACCCGGCCTCCTTCGAGGAACTGGACCTCCGCGTGATCGCGCAGTATCGCGAGCGCTTCCCGGGCGCGGTGGTGGGCTTCTCGGGCCATGACAGCGGCATCGCCATGGCCGTGGCTGCCTACGTGCTCGGCGCCCGCGTGGTGGAGAAGCACTTCACGCTCAACCGGGCGATGAAGGGTACCGACCACGCGTTCTCGCTCGAGCCGGTGGGCCTGCGGAAGATGGTGCGCGACCTGCAGCGCACCCGGGCCGCCCTCGGCGACGGCCAGAAGAAGATCTACAACAGCGAACGGGCGCCCATCGTGAAGATGGGCAAGAGCCTGGTCGTGGCCCGGGACCTGCCTGCCGGCCACGTGCTGCGGCGGGAAGACCTGGTGATGAAGTCGCCAGGCGGCGGTGTGCCGCCCTACGAGCTCGATCGGGTGCTGGGCAAGCCCACCCTCGCGCCGCTGCACGAGGACGACTTCCTGTCCTTCGAAGTGCTGGGCATGCCGAACTCCGAGCTGGCCCGCTCGTGACGGCATTCGGCCTCTCGAACCAGGTGGCGATCGTCACCGGCGCCTGCGGCAGGCTGGGGCCGGTCTGGGTGGAGTCGCTCCTCGAGGCGGGCGCGCGCGTGGCGGCCTTCGACCTGCCCGGCGCGTCGGTGTCGGACGGGTT
>JABFRY010000119.1 GCA_013140955.1 Acidobacteriota bacterium | reverse complement strand
ATCCAGTCTGCGACGCGGGCTCCGCGTCGCAGACTGGATCGCGGGAAGGCGGTTCGGTGTCGCGCACGTCCCCGACAACCGACCGGCACGCGTCGTCGAGCCGGAGGCCCGATCCGGCGCGCGACACCGAACCGCCCCCCGACGGCCAGTTGAGACCGGGTCGCCGAGCGGGGGGCGAAGAGGCGTCGTATGACCCGTGCTGTCAGGGGTGTCGCCGATGCTGGACGTGTCGCGGGACGACCAGCGCACCGACGTGCGCTGGCGGCCGAAAAGCGGCAGACAGGAGACGGCAGTGGGCAGACCTCGACGCGCGTATCTCGCACCCAGGCAGTTCGAGATCGCGGACCTCGTGGCACGCGGACGCACGAACAAGGAAATCGCGCTCGCGCTCAACATCAGCGCGCACACGGTCCGCAACACGCTGCTCACCATCTTCGAGCGGCTCGGCGTGGACAACCGCGTGCGCCTGGCCCGCATGGTGACGCTGGGGCAGGTCACGCGCGTGGAGGAGCCGCTGGCGTGGCAGCCGCCACTGCCCTACGAGGACAGCGACGAGGGCGAGCGCGTGCGGCGCCGGGCGGGGTGAGCGCGGCATGGTAGGATCTCGTCCTGCCTTGGGTGCCCACGAGGGCATAACGGGGAAGTCCGGTGAGAATCCGGCGCGGTCCCGCCACTGTGAGTGAAGGCGCGTCGCTTCGAGCAACCACTCGGCTGAGCAGCCGGGGAAGGTGAAGCGGCCAGCGGACGAACGATTCGTCCGCTACCTTCCGAGCCAGGAGACCTACCCAAGGGTTTCTGCGGTCGGCTTTCTGCGACGACAGAGAGCGTGCACTGGAACCTCGGCTCCGGCCGTCCTTCCGCGTACCCTCCCCCTAATCGTTGCCGCAGGCTACCGCGCTGCTCGCGGAGGCTGTTCATGACCTGTCGTCCAACCCGCCGTTGGTTCCTGCGCCCGTCCGTCGCGTCGCGTCTCTCGTCTTTCCTCACGCCATCCCTCGCCGCCCGGGTCGCACCGGCACTGGCACCGGCACTGGCCCCGGCACTCGCCCGGGCGCTGGCATCCCGCATGGCGCGGGCAGTTCTCCTGGCCCGTGCGGCGCACGTGGTCCTCGCCGTCCTGCTGCTCGCACCCGTGCACGCCGGCGTGGCATGGGCCGCGCAGGCGCCGACTGCGCCCGCCGATGTGGCCAGCGCGATCAGCGGCGTTGTGGTGGACGATACCGGCCTCGCCCTGCCAGGGGCGCGCGTGTCCGTGCTCGATGGGGAGGGGCGACCGCTGGGCGTGACGGTGACGACCAACACGGGCACCTTCTCGCTGGCCGTTCCCACCGGGAGCGGCCTCACAGTCGTGGCGGCACTCCCGTCGTTCCTCGACGCGTCGGTGCCGGTACCGCCCACCGGCGACGGCCCGCGCCAGGCGCTGCGCCTCGTGCTGCGCACGGGCGGCTTCGCCGAGCAGGTGGTCGTCACCGCGCGTCGGGTGGAAGGCCGCGCGTCGGAGACCGTCCAGCGCGTGGAGGTGATCACCGAGGCCGACGTCGAGCGCACGGTGGCCGCCGACGTGGCCGACGTGCTGAAGAAGAACGCCGGCGTGGACGTCATCCAGTTCAGCGGCGCGCTCTCGGGCATCGGCATTCGCGGCTTCCGGCCGCAGTTCTCGGGCATCAACAAGCGGTCGCTGCTGCTGGTGGACGGTCGCCCGTCGGGCATCACCAACCTCGCGACGCTGTTTGCGACCGACGTGGAGCGCATCGAGGTGCTCAAGGGCGCGGCCTCGGCCCTCTACGGCTCGTCGGCCATGGGCGGCGTGGTCAATGTGATCACCCGCGAGTCGCGCGGACCGCTGGCCGCCTCGGCACGCCTGGGCGGCGGCAGCTTCGGGACGTCGGACGTGTCGGCCCGCGTGGGCGGCGCGTTGACGTCGCGCGTCGACGCGGACCTGGGAGGCAGCGCCGTCCACCAGCGCAACGACTTCCGGATGGGCAACGACGAGGTGCGCCCGGCCACGAGCTTCGGCACATGGGACGGCACGGGTCGGCTGGGTGTGTCGCTCGGTGCGGCGCGTGTCGAACTGCGCGCGGCGGGCTACCGGGGACGGGACATCCTGACGCCCGGCGACCTCGCGTCCGGCATCCTGTCGCAGGGCAGCAAGGACCTGGACCGGGCGAGCCTCGACGCTCGCCTCCGCGGCGTGGCGGGTGGTCACGCGCTGTCGGTCACGACCTACCGGACGCGCGAGCGCAGCGACACCTCCAACGTCACGAGCTTCGATCCCTCCGACGCGCCCTTCCTGCCGTACCTGGCCTTCGGGAGCGACCTGGCGTGGAGTGGCCTGCAGCTGCGGGACGCGTGGACCGTGTCGCAGGCCAGCAGCCTCGTGATCGGGCTCGACTACGAGCAGGTGAGCGCGGAGAGCCGCAACTACACGCGGACGGGCGAGCGCTTAGCACCGTTCTCGGCCGACGCGCGCAAGCGCTCGACCGGGCTCTATGCCGAGCACACGTGGCGGGCCGCGGGAGGCGCCACGGCCGTCGCCCTCGGCGGCAGGCTCGACCACATCGCCAACGAAACGGTGGACACGCCGCTCAAGACCAACTTCACGCCCTCCGAGGCCGCCTTCGTCGTGTTCAGCCCGAGTGCCGGCGTGACACAGACGCTCGGACGCGACGTGCGGCTGCACGCGTCGCTCGGCCGGGCGTTCATCCCCGCCGAAGCCAGCCAGCTCACCGGCTTCACCACCGACGTGTTCGGCGGCCGGACGCAGATCACCCAGGGCAACCCCGACCTGCGCCCCGAGCGGAGCACGTCCTTCGATGCCGGCCTGGCTTGGGCCGCCGGTACCTCGCGCCTCGACGTCACCGTGTTCCACACGCGCGTGAGCGACCGCTTCATCTCTAACATCGTCATCAGCGACCCGCCGCCGCCCGCACCCGTCGTCGTGTCGGTGGCCAACGGCCTGGGCGCCCGCATCACCGGCGTGGAGTTCGAGGCGGGAACGCGCGTCGGCGGCCACGTGGGCCTCTTCGCCAACACCACGCACTACCTGACGAGGACCGAGGAACTCGCCGACGGCCGCGACCGCGACATCCTCAACGTGGCGAGGAACACCGTGCGTGCCGGCGTGGACCTGGACTTCGGCGCGCTGAGCACCCGCGTGACGGGCCGCTACGTGCAAGGCCGGAAGGACAACGACTTCAACCTCCCGGGATTTCCCGTCGTGGCCAACGACGACTTCACCACCGTGGACGCGAGCGCGAGCTACCGGCTCACGCGTGGTCACGCCCTGGTCGTGCAGGTGAACAACCTGTTCGACGCCAACTACTACGAGGTGCTGGGGTATCCCCTGCAGGGGGCGTCGTTCAAGGCGTTCTATCGCTTCGGGCTGTAGGCGCGGGCAGGGGCGGGGCAGGTGGGGATGGGAGCGCTGCGCTAACCAGGAACCCGCGGAAGGCATCCTCCCCTTCCGCGGGTTCTGGCCATTTCATCGGGAGGCGAGTCCAACCGACGGAGACGGTAGGCGCCTCTCTCC
>JABFRY010000420.1 GCA_013140955.1 Acidobacteriota bacterium | reverse complement strand
GCCAGAAGGACGGCCCCGCCCCACTCCCCGCCAAGGCCCAGCCCCTGTCCGAACCGGCAGAGCGCCAGGAGCGCCGGCGCCAGGACGCCGATGGACGCGTAGGTCGGCAGCAGGCCGATGCCGACCGTCGAGAAGCCCATGGTCAGCAGTGCGGCCACCAGCGTGGTCTTGCGGCCCACCCGGTCGCCGAAGTGGCCGAACAGGGCCGACCCCACCGGCCGGGCGAGGAACGCGATGCCGAACGTCGCCAGCGAGGCCAGCATGGCGGCCGACGGATCCGACGCCGGGAAGAACAGGCTGGGGAAGACCAGCACCGCGG
The DNA here is from genome assembly GCA_013140955.1 of Acidobacteriota bacterium. Lineage (GTDB taxonomy): Bacteria > Acidobacteriota > Vicinamibacteria > Vicinamibacterales > UBA2999 > JABFRY01. The sequence continues at coordinate 10,912 of JABFRY010000420.1, read as the reverse complement.
CGGTCGCGTAGATGTAGAAGTCGAAGAACTCGATCGTGGTGCCGATCAGGCTGGCGAACAGGACCTGGCCCGGCCTGTTCACGAGCGGGCGCTGGACGATCTGCGTCATCGGGTGTCGGGCTCCGCGCGGCGCGGCGGGCCGGATGGAGTGTAATGGGCGTGATGCCGGTTTGCTTCACGAAAGAAACACGCGTGGCCGCTTCGCCGGACGAGGTGTTCGCCTTTCACGAGAGTCCCGGCGCGCTCACGGCCCTGATTCCCCCCTGGGCGCCCATGGCCGTGGCCGCGTCCGACGGGTCTCTGCGTCCGGGAAGCCGGGTGGTGCTGGCTGGCCGCGTCGGTCCGCTGCCGGTGCGATGGGTGGCCGTGCATACCGAGTACGATCCGCCGCACCTGTTCGCGGACCGGCAGGACGCGGGGCCCTTCGCGCGCTGGTATCACCGCCATCGCTTCGTCGCCGACGGGCAGGGTGGGACGCTCCTCCGCGACGAGGTGGAGTACGAGCTGCCCGTGGCGCCGTTCGGCCGGTGGGTTGCGGGCTGGCTGGTGCGACGTCAGCTCCAGCGCATGTTCGACTACCGGCACGACGTGACCCGCAGGCTGGTGGAGTCTGGCAGCTGGCGCACACGCTGACCTCCCGCGCGCCTGCTCCCGCACCGTCCGGCCGTTCGCCTGCGCCTGCCGGCACCGCTCCTATCGCTTGATGCGGGAGTCGAGCACGTCCCATCGGGCGTACGCGTCGTGGATGGTCTGTTGCAGGGTCTCGATGCGGGCCAGCGTCGCGCGAATCGTGTCGGTTGGCTCACGGTAGAAGTCGGGCGACGCCACCTGCCCGTTCAACGTTCCCAGCTCCGTCTCCATCGCCTCGATCTCGGCGGGGAGGCGCTCCATCTCCTGCTGTTCCCGGTACGAGAGCTTTCCCGCCACCGGTGCCGTCCGGCGGGTGGCCGCCGTCGGCGTGGGCCGCCCGGCGCCCTTCGCGGATGGCCCGGGCGCGGCGGCCTGTTGCCGCAGCCAGTCCGAGTAGCCTCCCACGTACTCCTGCACCCGTCCCCCATCCTCGAAGGCCAGGGTTCCGGTCACGACGTTGTCGAGAAACGCGCGGTCGTGGCTGACGAGCAACAGTGTTCCCTGCCAGTCCACGAGAAACGCTTCGAGCAGCTCGAGGGTCTCGATGTCGAGGTCGTTGGTCGGCTCGTCGAGCACCAGCAGGTTGGCGGGCCGGGTGAAGAGCCTCGCCAGCAACAGACGGTTGCGCTCACCGCCCGAGAGGGCCTTCACTGGAGACAGCGCGCGTTCGGCGGGAAAGAGGAAGTCGCGCAGGTAGCCGTGGACGTGCCGAGTCTGCCCGTTGACGGTCACGGTGTCGCTGCCGTCCGCCACCGTATCGAACACGGTGCGTTCGGGATCGAGCTGCTCACGCTGCTGATCGTAATAGGCCACCTGGACGTTGCTCCCCACCCGCACCTCGCCCTCATCCGGCGACAGCTCGCCAATGAGCAGCCTGAGCATGGTGGTCTTGCCGGAGCCGTTCGGCCCGATGAGGCCCACGCGGTCCCCGCGCATGATGCGCACCGAGGCATCGGCGATCACCCGTGTGGCGCCGAACGACAGCGACACGCCCCTGGCCTCGAGCACCATCTGCCCCGACCGCTCGGCCGTGTCGGCCGCGAGGCGGACGGTGCCGGTCAGTTCGCGGCGGGCAGCGCGGGCCTCGCGCATCGCCAGGAGGGCGCGGACGCGTCCTTCGTCGCGGGTCCGTCGGGCCTTGATCCCCTGGCGGAGCCAGGCCTCCTCTTCGGCGAGGCGCTTGTCGAACCGGGCGTGCTGCGTCGCCTCGGTGGACAGCCAGGCGTCCTTGGCCTGCAGGAACGCCGCGTAGTCGCCCGGCCACGACGTGAGGTGCCCGCGGTCGAGTTCGACGATGCGCGTCGAGACACGCTGCAGGAAGACCCGGTCGTGCGAGACGAACAGGACCGCGCCGGCGTAGGCGGCCAGGAAGGCTTCCAGCCAGGCCGTGGCCTCGATATCCAGGTGGTTGGTGGGCTCGTCCAGCAGCAGCAGGTCCGGGTCGGCCGCCAGCGCGCGGGCGAGGAGCACGCGGCGCTTCCAGCCCCCGGACAGCGTCGCGACGCTCACGTCCGGAGGAAGCTGGAGCCTCGACAGCACCTGGTCCACGCGGTACTGCTGCTGCCAGTCGTCGGCGGTGGCTGCCGGCAGGCCGTCGGCCACCACGTCGAACACCGGGCGGCGGTCCTGCAGCGCCACGTCCTGCGTCAGGCGCCCGATGCGCAGGCCCGGCTGATGCCACACGCTTCCCGCATCGGGTTCGAGATCGCGTCCCACGACCTGCAGCAGCGTGGACTTCCCCGTGCCGTTCCGCCCGATGATGGAGACCCGCTCGCCGGGGTCGATCTGCAGGCCGACGTCATCGAGCAGGGGGACGTGTCCGTAAGCGTGCGAGACGTGGTCGAGCGTGACGATGGGCATGGTCAGGTCGTATGGGTGCGGATGACGGCGAGGAAGGCTTCTCCGAGGTCCGACGCCTTTCGGGCTCCGACACCCTTCACCGAGAGGAGGGCATCGAGCGTCGTCGGACGCACGCGGGCCATTTCCCGGAGCGTTGCGTCGTGGAAGATCACGTACGGAGGGACCCCCCGCTGCCGGGCCTCACCGAGGCGCACCTCCCGCAGGCGCTCGAAGAGGTCGCGATCCACGCCGTCCCACGAGGCGGCCTCGGCCCGGGATACGGCGCGTGGGGCGTCTCGGCGGGGCGCCCGCTGCCGGGCGAGCGTCAGGCCCGGGCAGCTGTGTTCATCCCGCAGCAGCGTGAGCCCCTTCGGCGTCAGGGCCAGGGCCGAGTAGGCATCGTCGGTCATACGCAGCAGGCCGAGCCCCAGCAGCTGCTGGATGTAGCCGCGAAGCTCCGCGACCGACGCACGCGGCAGCAGGCCGAACGTGCTGCGGCGCTCGTGCCCCCACGAGACCACCTGATCGCTCGCGTGCCCGCGCAGGACACTGGCCACGTGCGTGGCGCCGAATCGCTGGCCGACCCGGGCCACGCAGGACAGAATCTGCCGGGCCAGGGTGACCGGCGTATCGGCCGGTTCGAGTTCGCCGAGGCAGTAGTCGCACGCGCCGCAGCCGGTGGTCTCGTAGCGGTCCCCGAAGTACTCGGCCAGGTGCCGGTGGCGACAGCCCACGCCCGCGGCGTACCGCTCCATCTGCTGCAGCAGCGTGCGTGAGGCGTCGGAGAGTTCCCCCGAGCTCTCGAGCATGACGCGCCATCGCATGAAATCGGCCGAGGAGTAGATCAGGAGGCACTCGGCCTCGAGGCCGTCGCGTCCTGCGCGCCCCGCCTCCTGCTGATAGTGCTCCACCGAGCGCGGCGCGCCTGCGTGCACCACGAAGCGGACGTTCGATCGATCGATGCCCATCCCGAAGGCGACCGTTGCGACGATCACGTCGATGTGCTCGCTCAGGAACGCCTGCTGATGGGCCGAGCGCTCGCTGTCGGTCAGGCCCGCATGGTACGGCCTGGCCGGAATCCCCTCGCTCGAGAGCCACGCGGCCAGCGCGTCGACTTCGCGCCTCGACGTGCAGTAGACGATGCCGGCCTCACGCCGGTGCCGGGCCAGCACGTCGAGAATCTGGCGCTTGAGGACCGCCCGGGGCAGGACGCGGTACAGGAGGTTCGGCCGATCGAAGGCCCCCACCAGTTCGAGCGGCTCACGCAGGCCCAGTTGCGTGGCGATGTCGCGCCTGACCTGCGCGGTGGCCGTGGCAGTGAACGCGTGCAGGCTGACGCCGGGCAAGAAGTGCCGGAGTCGTGCCAGCTGCCGGTACTCCGGGCGGAAGTCATGGCCCCATTGACTGATGCAGTGCGCCTCGTCCACCGCGACGAAGCTGACCCCGCACGAGGCCAGCAACGAGAGAAAGCCCTCCCCGCCCTCGCCGACCAGGCGCTCGGGCGAGACGTAGAGCAGGCGATACCGCCCTTCGCGAAGGCCTGCGACGACCGCGTTCTTCTCGGCGCCCGTCAGCGAGCTGTTGAAGAGGCCGGCCGCAACGCCGTTGCCCGTCAGCGTGTCGACCTGATCCTTCATCAGGGAGATGAGTGGAGAGACCACGACGGCCAGCCCGGGCCTGACCAGCGCCGGCGCCTGGAAGCAGAGGGACTTGCCGCCCCCGGTCGGCAGGACCAGGACCGAGTCGCGCCCCCCGACCACCGCCTCCATGGCTTCCCGCTGCAGGGGCCTGAGGGACGTGTAGCCCCAGACGCGTGCGATGACGTCTTCGAGACGTGCGCCGTTCACCAGCGGGTGACGCGCAGGAAGGCGCGGTAGTCGGAGCCGGCGATGGGTCGCGACGAAAGCGGATATGGCTGCAGGTCCAGCAGCGCGACCTCGAAGGCCCCGTGGCGCACCGGTTCCAGCGCGGCCGCGTGGAGATCGTAGTCGCGCGAGGCCCCGTCGCCCATGACCGTGACCAGGACCAGGGCATCGCCGCCCTGGATGCAGACCGCGTCGGCCGGGCAGCGCGAGTCGTTCCGCACACCGCGGAAGCGGACCGAGAGATTCGTCCCCTCGATTGAGGCCGTCTCGCCCGGCGCCAGCGAGAACTCTCGTGCGAGCGGGATGGTTGGCCCGGTCGGGCCATCCGTGCAGCCGAGTGCGGCCCAGAGACAGAGGAACAGTGCGAGGCGCCGCATGTGCCCACCAGGGTACCGGCGGCCCGCAGTTCTGTCCACGGGGCCGCCCGGGAGTGGCGGCCGTCTGCCCTCGTGGGTCACGCGCCTCCACGCGCGTGACATCGATGCCCGTGTGCGGTCTGGCCGCGAGGAACGGGCGCCCTCGCCGCTCCGGTCAGCGCGGAGGATTTCGCGGAGCCCGGCGAGAACCCGCGGCAGCCGCCCCGCCGGGGCGCCGCATTTCCGGCAACTCCGGCCCGGGCATCGGTACGACCCTTGCCATCAGACTTGGGCCGTGGTCGGGGACGGACGGCCGGGAGGACACGATGACTGTGGATGCGACGCTGCCTCGTCTGCTGGGGCTGCACCATGTGACGGCGACGGTCGACGATGCCCAGCGGGATCTCGATTTCTGCCTGGGAGCCCTGGGCCTTCGGTTGATCAAGAAGACCGTCAACTTCGACAACCACGGGGTCTATCACTTCTATTACGGGAACCATCTCGGCACGCCCGGGACGCTCTGGACGACCTTTCCTTACAGGGGCAAGGGTGTGCCGGTGGGCGTGAAGGGCGCGGGCCAGATCGTGGCGACCACGTTCTCGGTGCCCTCCGGATCGCTCGGGGCCTGGACGCGCCGGCTCGCCGAGCGGGGCATCCCGACCGAGGCGGCGGTTCCACGCTTCGGCGAGGCCTGTGTCGCGTTCAGGGACTCCTCGGGCCTGCTGTTCGAGCTGACCGAATCGGCGCATGACCAGCGCGTGGGCTGGCGTGACAGCGTCGAGGACGCCCTGGCGATTCGAGGACTGTTCAGCGTGAGCCCCCTCGTGCGGGACCCCGAGCCGACCGTGGCGTTCATGCGTCAGTGGCTCGGGTACCACGTCGTGGGCGAGATGGACGGCCGTGTGCGCCTCACCGTGAACGGGGCCGAGCCCGGGCACTTCATCGACCTGCTACACGATCCGGGGGCACCCGAGGCGACCAATGGTCTCGGTACGGTGCACCACGTGGCCGTGGGCATCGGGAGTGACGAGGAACTGGTCGCCCTGCAGGGCGCCCTCGAGCGCGGCGGGCACAAGGTGAGTCGGATCTTCGATCGGAAGTACTTCCGGTCGCTGTACTTCCGCCTGCCGGGCAACATCGGGTTCGAGGTGGCGACGGTTGTGCCCGGGTTCGTCGTCGACGAGGACCTGCAGGACCTGGGTTCGGCGCTGAAGCTGCCTCCAGAGGAAGAGGTGAACCGCTCCAGCATCGAAGCGGCCCTGCCTCAGGTCCTGTACCGCTGAACGCAGGAGATGCCGGCCCGCGCCGTTCGGGGCGCCGGCCGGCGTCGTTCGCTGCCCTCAGCGACTCACGCGCCCGCCATCGATGCTCATGGCGCCCGCGCCGCGCGTGGCGACGTAGAGGAACGCGAAGCAGAAGAGCACCGCGGGGATGCCCTGGTTCATCACCGGGAGCGCACCCTGCGGCTGGTGCACCATGAAGTACGCGACGGCCATCTCACCGCTCGCGACGAACGCGGCCGGCTTGGCGAACAGGCCGACCGCGATCAAGGCACCCAGCAGCACCTCCAGCACCCCGGCGATCCCGAACGGCCAGCTCAGAAAGGGCGCGGCCTGACCTCCCAGCATGCCGAACTTCTGCAAGCCGTAGGTCAGGAACATCAGGCCGAACACGATGCGCAGCAGTGCGTAGATACGCGGTTCGAGACTCTCCGGAATCATCGCTTCCTCGCTTCCTGGGAACTGGACCTCACGGGCAGGTCATGTGGGCGGTTGGACAGACGGGACGGCCGGCTACTCGGCCTGGCATGAGATCGGTCGCGGGATTGAGATGTCCACCAGCGCTACCTGCGCCGGCATCCGGAACGCGGGTTGTCGGCAGGCCAGCGCCCGCATGGTCGGCGTCTGCCCCAACGCGTCGTCGGCTCCGGCCGGCGCGCCGAGCTTCAGGTGCGCGAATATCGGGCGTCCGCGCGTTCCGGCCGCCGGCCTCGTAGGGCTCGTGATGGCGCCGACCGTGGCGGCGGGCAGCATCTTGAGCGCGACCGATGCCCGCACGTTGCCCCCGATGGCGTAGATCCGGCCGGACGCGGCCTCGACCTTGACCACGATGTCGCAGTGGGTGCGGGCGCCTGCACCCATCTGTTGCCGTCGCTCCGCGAGCGAGTCGTAGGACGGACGGCGCGCGCTGCACAGGAGATCGCCCGGTTCGACCCCGCGCTCGCCGACGTCGAACGCCGTGTAGGCGCCACTCCCGCCTGCGTCGCGCACGCGAATCGCCTGATCGATGTACACGTGGTGGGCGACGGCCCGTCTGAACTGCGTCTGACCACCGAGTCCGCCCTCGCACATCACCCACGACACGAAGGCGGCCGACCAGGGATACTGCCACCGCGCCGCGATGCCGTCGGGTCCCTGCCAGACGGCGTTCTGGCGCTCAATGATCCACGCCCCATCCGATGTGGCCGACCAGTAGCCGGCGATCGACTCGGCGACACGGGCGGCTTCGACCGGGTCCAGCCTGCTGCGGCGCCTGATTCGCGGGACTCCGGCGGGCTCATCGTCCACCTCGAAGGGGTCGACCACACGGAAGCCGAAGAACGCCCATTCCTGTACCGCGATGTCCACGATGCGCTGCCGCACGGGTGTGGCCGACGGGCCAGGGCAGGACGCGGCCGCCACACGCAGGGCGCCGGGCTCACCGTTCACCCTGGCTGAGGGAGGCGTCACGGGCAGGACGGCGGAGGGCAGGCGCTCGAGCCCCGGGACCTGGGCACGGGCCGCAGGCGCACTGTGCAGCAGCAGGAACGCGAGCGCCGGAAGACCCAGCCACCTTCTCAGCATGACGAGCGGATGATACCCAAGAAGGCTGGGATGGCAAGCCGTCTCGCGCAGATCACCACCGGGGACGGGCCCTGCGTGCCCCGATCGAAACATCTCCAGGCCCGGCGGCGTATGCGACACCGCAAGAGGTCCAGGCGTCCGATGCAATGTCGCCCGGCGGCGGGACCTGCCAGGATGGCGAATATTAGACGAAATATTTCGGGTATTCAACCATAGACTCTGCACTTCTTGACCGCCAAAGTCGTTGCGGTCAGGTCGATTTTTGTAGCAGAGCCCCCGAAACGGATCTACTATTCCCCACTCTCGGAGGCGAGGCACGCGGGAGTCGTGTGCAGAATTTCCTCCAAGTTGTAGAATGGTCTGCGGCATTTCTGTGACAGTGCCGATGACGTGGTCAGGCGACAATTACTAGTTTACGAGGTGGACGTGCCATGAGTTGGGAGAGCACGAAGCGCACGCGACACGGGCTGGGATGGCTGCTGGTGCTGCTGTCGATTGCCTTTGTATGGACAGGCAATCCGTTGCTGGGTGCAGGCGAAGTCGCTGCAGCTGCAAAGGCCGGCGATCTTGCGGCGGTGCGGAAGCTGATTGCCGAGCGGGTGGATGTGAATTCCCCCGAGCGCGACGGCTCAACCGCGTTGCTGTGGGCCGCCTACAACAATGACGCCGAGATGGCGAAGGCCCTGCTGGCGGCTGGCGCGACTGTCGATGCCGCCAATCGGTACGGCGTGACTCCGCTCCTGCAGGCCAGCCGCACCGGTGACGCCGCGGTGATGGAGGTTCTGCTGAACGCTGGCGCGAACCCGACCGCGACCTACCCAGAGGGTGAGACGCCGCTGATGGCTGCCGCCCGCTCGGGTCGTGTCGAAGCCGTGCGTCTGCTCACCGCCCGCGGCGCGGATGTGAACCAGCCCGGCGGCATCGAGCAGCAGACCCCGCTCATGTGGGCGTCGCTCGAAGGCCATCTGGATGTGGTTCGCTCGCTGCTCGAGGCCGGCGCCAATCCGAACCTGAAGGCGAAGACCACCGACCTCACCAAGCGCGAGCACGGTGATCACCCGTCGGGCGGCTTCACGCCGGTGATGTTCGCGGTCCGCAATGGCCACACGGAAATCGTCCGTGAGCTGGTGCGGGGCGGCGCGGACCTCAAACTGACCAACGGCGACGAGAACAACGGCTTGCTCGGCGCGACGGCCGCCATCGTGGCCATCGTGAACGACCGGTTCGACCTCGCCGCAGAGCTGATCGAGATGGGCTCGGATCCGAACGACGGGTCGCTCTACTTCGCCGTCGACATGCACGACGCCACGACCGACATGCGCGCGCGTGACGGTTCCCTGCTGCGCTGGGATTTCCCCAACAAGCTCGGTGCACTGGACCTGGTGAAGCTGCTGCTCGACAAGGGTGCGGACCCGAACAAGCCGTTCGTGGGTCAGCTCCACTCGACCTCGATGTGCTGCGGCGACTTCCACAACGCCACGCCCTTCTATCGTGCGGCCATTGCGGCTGACGTCGAAGCGCTGAAGCTGCTGGTGGCCAAGGGCGCCAACGTCGAATGGGCGCCCAACGAAGTGAAGTTGCCCGAGGGTGTCAGCGGCGGCCGTGGCGCCAACGCGAACGCCTACCGTCAGCCCATCTACGTCGCGATGCGCGGCGGTCGTGGTGCGCCCCTGGCGGCGGGCCCCGGCTTCACCCGCATTGGACCCCCGCCCTTCCGCGAGGCGTCCAACCGCAGCACGGTCGATGCCGTCAAGGTGTTGCTCGAGGCTGGCGCGGATCCCAATGCGTGGGGCCCCGAGCAGGGCACGCCCCTGCACCAGGCGGTCGAGAACCGCGCTGAACTCGACATCATCCGTGCGCTGGTTGCCGCGGGTGCCGACCTCAACTATCCGAACGTCGAGGGCCTGACGCCGCTCCAGCTGGCCGAGAAGCCCGCGCCGGCGCGCGGCCGGGGCGCTGCGGTGGCTGCTGGCGATCCTGACCAGCCGGCCGACACGCGACCCACCAAGGACCAGATCGCGGCGCTGCTGCGTGAGCTCTCGGGTCTGCCGCCGGCTGCGGCCGACGCGCCCGCAGCCCCAGCCGCTCAGGGAGGTGCGCAATGAAGAAGTTGGTCATTGCAGCGACCCTCGCGTGGGTTGCTGCCGCGGCCGTCGGTGGCGTGACGACCAGCCCGGTCTCATCGGTGGCCGTGCCCGCGCTTCAGGCGCAGGCGCCCGCTGCCGGTGAAGCCGAGCAGCACCGGCAGTGGCTCAATCGCTACTGCGTGGGCTGCCACAACAACCGGTCCGCTTTCCCGGCCACCGACCCGGTGAACCTGGAAACGGCCAGCCTCGACGATCCGCTGTCGACGGCGGCTACCTGGGAGCGCGTCATCCGCAAGCTCGCGGTGCGTGCGATGCCCCCGGTCGGCACGCCGCGTCCGGAAGAGGCGCAGTACGCCGCGTTCACGAACTGGCTGTCCGGCACGCTCGACCGCGCATCTGCGGCGCGCAACAACCCGGGCACCTATGTCGTGCACCGTCTCAACAGGACCGAATACGGCAACGCCGTGCGCGACCTGTTCGGCTTCCAGCTGAACGTCAACGACATGCTGCCGAGCGACGGTGGCGACTTCGGCTTCGACAACATCGCCAGTGCCCTGAACACGTCGCCGCTCCTGCTCGAGCGGTATCTGATTGCCGCGCAGCGCATCAGCGCGCTCGCAGTGGGCAACGCCGACACGCGGCCGGGTAACACCGAGTACCCGATCAGCCTCGAGGTGACGCAGAGCCAGCACATCGACGGACTCCCGCTCGGGACCCGTGGTGGTCTGCTGGTCCAGCACGTGTTCCCCGCCGACGGCGAGTACGTGCTGTCGGGCCGTCTGAACCGGACGATTCTGAACGGGTATGCCGGTGTCGAGGGCTTCGACACGCCGAACGAGTTCGTCGTACTCATCGACGGCGAAGAAGTCTTCACCGAGGAGATCGGCGGTCCCGAGGACCACGAGGCTAGCGGCAAGGACGCCACGTCCATGATTGCGCAGCTCGAAGAGCGCATGAAGGGAAGGGTCGTCGTCACGGCTGGACCACACGATGTCGCCTTCACGTGGCGCGACAAGGTCCGCACCGACCAGAGCGTGTGGCAGCCGTCGCTGCGAGACAGCCAGGAAGTGCACATGAGCGGCGGTCTGCCGCGCCTGCGCACGGTGGGCGTCGAGGGTCCCTACAACGTGACCGGCGTGAGCGACACGCTGAGCCGCGAGCAGATCTTCGTCTGAAAGCCGTCGGCAGCCTCAGAGGAGGCCGCCTGCGCTCGTCAGATTCTGACGAGCCTGGCCCAGCGCGCCTACCGCCGCCCGGTGGCGGCGACCGACGTCGAGGCGCCCCTGTCCTTC
>JABFRY010000180.1 GCA_013140955.1 Acidobacteriota bacterium | reverse complement strand
GGCCGGCCGGCGCGCGCCGACTTCGGCGAGTTCGCCGACTGGTCGCTGCGCGAGGCGATGGCGCCGGCCGGCCTGCGTCGCGTCTACGCCGAGGTGGACGGCGCCCTGTGCTAACGCCGTTCGTGCGCTGGCTCGGTTCGCCGTGCGCACGATGTGGGAGCGCCAGCTCGACCACGGGTCGGACCCTCCGCAAACTACACGGTGCGTACGGCGGCGCGACAGCGTGGCCCGAGCCGTGCACGCTTTCGCCTGACCGTTTGCTGCTGCGCGTTCCCACTGGCTGCATGCGCGGGCCTCCAAGTTCCGCGGACGTTTCCGAGTGGTCTGACCGTTCGCTGCGCGCCGTCACGCGATCGCCCCCGCGCATTCGTATCTGAACGCGGCGCTCGAACCCTTCTCGGACATGGGCGCAGCACCGAGGGCGGCGAGGCGCCCGGGCGGGTGGCGTGTCCCCGTCACGCGCCGACCAGATCCGTCAGTGACGGCCCGCCGCCGCTGCGCCCTTCTTCACCAATCGGACCTCCCCCGCACCGGGAACGGAAACTGCACAGCTGTCGAACCGCGTGACGGTCCCCCCCGTCGCGCCGTGCGGCTGCGTGCCGGGAAGGACTGGTTGTGGAACGACTGAAGCGAATGCGAATGGGCGCCCTCCTCGCGATGCTCGCGGTGGTGGGCCCGCTGTCGGTGCACTCGACGGCGGCCGTAGTGCCCCCACCCCCGACGACGGCACCCACACAGGTGCGGGCGACGTCGGGCAACGGGCGGGCACTGATCGAATGGGACGCGGTCGCGGACGCGACCAGCTATCAGGTGTTCAGGGGCGTGGCAGGACTCTGGGACCCGGCGCCCGTGGCGACGGTGAGCCGCCCGCGCGTCTGGAACACGGGGCTGCAGAACGGCACGACCTACGACTACAAGGTCGTGGCGAGGAATCGTGGGGGGAATGGCCCGGCGTCGGCGGTCGTCTCGGTGATCCCGCTCGGTCCGCCCACGGGGCTGACGGCCACGGCGGGCGTCACCAGCGTGTCGCTGGCCTGGCAGGCGGTGCCGGGGGCCACGAGCTATACGGTCTACCGCCGCATTCCGCGGGACGGCGCCGCGTTCGAACCCCTGGCCGCCAACGTGATCGGCCTCGCCTTCGTGGACGATGGGCTCGACAGCACGGCATGGCACGTCTACCGCGTCCAGGCGGTGGCGGGACCGCACAGTGGTCCGCTGTCGACGCGGGCCGCTGCGCGGCCGCTTCCGACACCCCCGGCGACAGCACCCGCCGGCCTCACCGCGGCGATTCGCGGCGGGCGCCTCGTCCTGACCTGGGCGCGCGTGGACGATGCCCGGGGATACGCGGTATACCGCTCGGCGACCGGCGCGTTCGATGACACGCCCGTCGCGACGGTGGGGTCCCCGGTGTTCCGCCAGGATCCGCCGGCGGCGGGGACGGCGCTCTGGTTCCAGGTCGCGGCCGTCAACGCAGGTGGGAGCGGCCCGGTGTCGGCCACCATACGCGTATCGTCGGGCGCGCCGCCGGTGGCGCCCTCCGACGTGCAGGCCGTGGGCGGCGACGGGCAGGTGACGGTGTCGTGGGCTCCGGTCGCCGGCGCCGACGCGTACCACGTATATCGCGGCACCGCACCAGGTGACACGGGTGCCGTCCCCGTGGCCTCCGGTGTGGCGGCGTCGCCCTTCGTGGATGCGACGGTCGTCAACGGCCAGACTTATTACTACCAGGTCAGCGCGCTGGGCGCCGATGGGGAAGGCGCACGATCGGCGGAGGTCCACGCGACGCCGCAGGCGCCGCCGACGGGCACCGATCCCGACACCGTGGCCGCGTTCCGCTTCCTGCGGCAGGCCACGTGGGGGCCGAAGCCCGGCGACGTCGAGCGCGTCAAGGCCATCGGCTTCGATGCGTTCCTGGCCGAGCAGTTCGCCGCGCCGGTCTCGACCTATCCGGATGCGCTCTTCGACCAGGTGGTCGAGGCCTCGGAAGAACGCTTCATGCAGCTCGCACTCAGCGGGCCGGATCAGCTGCGCCAGCGGCTCGCGTGGGCGCTCTACAAGGTCTGGGTCGTGTCGGCCGTGGAAGTGGATTACGCGCCGGCCATCGTCACCTACTACCGGCTGTTCATGGAGGGCGCGTTCGGTAACTACCGCGACCTGATGCGGCAGGTGACGCTCAATCCCGCGATGGGCGAGTACCTGAGCATGCTGAACAACAAGGGCCAGCATGTGACGGGCGTGCCCGCCAACGAGAACTACCCACGGGAGCTGCTGCAGCTGTTCACGCTCGGCCTCTCCGCGCTCGGACCCGACGGCACGCCCCAGCCCGGTCCCACCGGGCAGCCCCTGCCGGCCTACACCGAGGAGGACGTGAAGGCGCTGGCCCGCATCCTCAGCGGCTGGACGTTCGGCGACGGCGATCCCAGCACCACACCGCGTCGGTCGGCGCTCGAGAACTTCCGCGTGCCGATGGAACCGGTGGCCGCCTATCACGACCCGGGCGAGAAGGTGTTTCTCGGGGAGACGTTCCCCGCAGGACAGACGGCGGTCGAAGACCTCGAGCAGGCGCTCGACGTCATCTTCCTGCACCCGAACGTGGGTCCGTTTGTCAGCCGACAGCTGATCCAGCAGCTCGTGACGTCGAACCCGAGTCCCGGGTACGTGCGCGACGTCGCGGCGGTGTTCGCCGACAACGGCACCGGCACGCGCGGCGACCTCGCGGCGGTCGTCGCGGCCATCCTCACGCATCCCGAGGCCGGGGTGACGTCGGCCACGTCGGGCAAGCTGTCCGAGCCGGTGCTGTTCGTCGTGTCCCAGCTGCGTGCGCTGAACGCCACGGTCACCGACCACCCGTTCATGAGCGACAAGGTCAGCGAAATGGGGCAGCGGGTGTTCTATCCGCCCTCCGTGTTCAGCTACTTCCCGCCCGGCTACCGCGTGGCCGGCACCGGGGTGCCACCGCTGATGGGGCCGGAGTTCCAGGGCCTGACGCAGGTGACGGCCATGGTGCGGGCGAACTTCGTGGCGAGCCTGCTCGGGGGGAGCTTCGCGGGCAGTGCCACCGTGGACTTCACGCCCTTCAGGGATCTCGCACTCGAGCCCGAGCGCCTGGTCGACTACGTCAGCCTGCTCTTCACCGGGGGACGCCTGAGCGACGCGGAGCGTGCCGAGATCGTGGCCGCCGTGCTCGCCTCTCCCGATACCCGCAGAACCGAGCGCTCGCGCACGGCGATCTTCCTGACGCTGGTGCCTGGGCAATTCCAGGTCGACCGGTAGCCGCGTGCCGAAGGAGCCATACGTGAACACGAACAAGAATCGTCGAGACTTCCTCAAGCAGGTCTGCGCCGTGGGCGCGGCCGGTGTCGCGTCGCACTTCACGCGGCTGGGCATGGTGACCGCCCACGCGCAGGCGGCAGCCGACTACAAGGCGCTCGTGTGCGTGTTCCTCTTCGGCGGCAATGACGCCAACAACATGGTCGTGCCGCTCGACGGACGCTACGCGCAGTACAGCGCGATGCGCGGGTCGGTGGCGCTGGCCG
>JABFRY010000434.1 GCA_013140955.1 Acidobacteriota bacterium | reverse complement strand
TCCCCTCACCTACGCGGTCAACAGCCTGAATCGGGGCCTGGGCCTGGCCGACGCCTACCCCTTCGTGCTGCCGCCGGCCGCCGTGGACAAGCTCCGGTTCGTGCACGACCTCGTGGCCCGGGCCACCGGCCGCTGACCGGCCGAGGACGACGGCGCCGCTTGGGGGTGACGGCGGCAACCTGCTGGTGCCGTGGATGTTGCACGCCAGGGGTAGCCAATCGCCGCAAATACTGGTCAAATATGTCGGTTGGCCTTCATCATCCTTATCCTGGCTCGTCCCCGCACCCTCGGTCGCGGTTCCCTGGCCCTCCTGCTGCTGCTGGCTGGAGCCCTGCCCGCGTCTGCCCAACTCACGGTGCCGTCGCCGGCGGTGCCCGAGGAAATTGCCTTCGCCCTGCAGGGCGCGCTGCCACCGACGCTGCCTGAAACCGTCCGCCGGGACGAGGAGGGCCGCGTCACCACGCGAGCCGTACGGCTGCTCGAGCCGCTCCAGCTCGACGGGCGGCTGGACGAAGCCATCTACGAGACCGTGCGACCCATCTCGGACTTCATCCAGAACGAGCCGGTCAACGAGTCGCCAGCCACCGAGAAGACCGAGGTGTGGGTGTCGTTCGACGAACGCAACATCTACGTCAGCGTGCGGGCGTGGGAGAGCACGCCCGACCGCATGGTCGTGAACGAGATGCGGCGCGACAACTTCGGCGTGCTGCAGAACGAGAACTTCGCGTTCATGTTCGACACGTTCTTCGACAAGCGGAACGCGGTGGTGTTCCAGTTCAACCCGCTGGGCGGCCGCATGGACGGGCAGGCCGTCAACGACGGCAACTACAACGGCGACTGGAACCCGCTGTGGCGGCTGGCGGTCGGCGAGTTCGACGGCGGATGGACCGCCGAGGCCATGGTGCCCTTCAAGTCGCTCGCCTACGGCGCGGGCCAGACGCAGGTGTGGGGCTTCAACGCCCGCCGCATCAACCGGTGGAAGAACGAGGTGTCGTTCATCACGCGCCTGCCCACCGGCACGGGGAACAACGGCATCACGCGCCCCTTCTTCGCGGCGCCGCTCGTCGGCCTCGAGGCGCCGTCGAGCACCCGCGTGCTCGACGTCAAGCCCTACGTCATCTCCGACGTGAACACCAACGTGCCGTCGAACGTGCGTAACGAACTCGGGGGCGACTTCGGGCTCGACGTCCGGTACAGCATCACGCAGAACCTGTCGGCCGACTTCACCTACAACACCGACTTCGCGCAGGTGGAAGCCGACGAGCAGCAGGTCAACCTCACCCGCTTCAGCCTCTTCTTCCCCGAGAAGCGCGAGTTCTTCCTCGAGAATCAGGGACTGTTCAACTTCGGCGGTGTCGAGGGGAACAACAACAACAACGTCAACCCGCGCCTGTTCTACAGCCGACGCATCGGCCTGGACGGCGGCCAGGCCGTCCCCATCCTGGCCGGCGGCCGCCTGACCGGCCGCATGGGGGAGTACTCCCTCGGCGTCATCAACATCGCCACCGAAGCGTCGAGCGAGCTCGACCTGCCAGCCACGAACTTCTCGGTGGCGCGTATCCGGCGCAACGTGCTGCGCCGAAGCGCAGTCGGCGCCATCTTCACGGGACGGAGCGACACGCCGGGCAGCCAGGGCTCGGCGATGGCCTACGGCGTGGACGGCACGTGGGCGTTCTACGAGAATCTCGAGTTCCAGACCATGTGGGCCAAGTCGCAGAACCCCGGGCTGGTCGGCGAGGATACGACCTTCCGCCTCCGCATGGGCTACGACGCCGACCGGTACGGGGTGACGATCGACCGCACCGGGGTGGGGCGCAACTTCGACCCGAGCGTCGGCTTCCTGCGCCGGCGCAATTTCCAGCGGCTCTTCGCCCAGGGCCGCTTCAGCCCGCGTCTGCCGGACAGCGAGCTGATCCGCAAGCTCCAGTACCAGGTGCAGTTGCAGTACGTGGAGAGCAACGCGGGCGTAGTGGAGACCCGGCAGCAGCAGGGGCAGTTCCAGATTCAGTTCAACAACAGCGACGTGTTCCAGGCGCAGCACCTGCTGGCCTTCGAGCTGCTGCCACAGGACTTCGAGATCGCCGACGGCATCGTCGTGCCGGCCGGCGGCTACACCAACGATGAGTTCAGCCTGCAGTACACGTTCGGACGGCAGCGTCGGCTGGCAGGCTCGGCCTCCTTCGAGTACGGGCCGCTCTACGACGGCACCCGCACGGCGGTGAGCTTCACGGGCGCGCGCACGCAGGTGGGTCCCCAGCTGTCCCTCGAGCCCTCCGTGCAGTGGAACAAGGTGGACCTCCCGTACGGCAACTTCAAGACGCAGATCTACAGCTCGCGCGTCACCTACACCATCACGCCGATGGTGTTCGTCAGCGGGCTCGTGCAGTACAGCAGCTCCAACAACTCGCTGAGCGCCAACGTCCGCATGCGCTGGGAGTACATCCCCGGCTCCGAGTTCTTCGTCGTCTACAACGAGGGACGGGACACCTCGAGCACGGGCGCCCCGCTGCTGCAGAACCGCTCGTTCATCGTGAAGTTCAACCGCCTGCTGCGGTTCTAGGGTCGCGTGTCCCCCGCGCGACCGGCCTCACCCGTGGCGGCGCGGGTGGCGGGGCTGCACCAGACATCGGGGCGGTGGCGCCTGGGGCTCCTGCTGGCGCTCTCCACGATGGGTCTCTGGGCCACCCTGCCGATCGCGCTCAAGATCGCGCTCGAGACCCTCGATCCCTGGACGCTCACCTGGTTCCGCTTCGCGGTGGCCGCGAGCGTGATGCTGGCGTGGCTGGGGTGCACCGGCCAGCTGCGCCAGTTCGGTGCGCTGGGCGGCGCGCACTGGGGGCTGCTGGTCGTGGCAGCCGCTGGCCTCATCGGCAACTACGTCACCTACCTGCTCGGCCTCGACTTCACCACGCCCGCCAACGCGCAGCTCCTCATCCAGCTCGCTCCGCTGCTGATGACGATCGGGGGCGTGCTCGTCTTCAGGGAACGCCTGGCCCTGGGCCAGCGAGTGGGCTTCGGGCTCATCGTCGCCGGCCTGCTGCTGTTCTTCGCCGACCAGCAGGACGCCAACCAGGGGACGCGGTACCTCACCGGCGCGCTGCTCATCGTCGTCGCTGCCGTCACCTGGGCCGTGTACGCGCTGGCGCAGAAGCAGCTCCTCGTCCGGCTGCCGTCGAGCGCCATCATGGCGTTCATCTACGTCACGGCCGCGGTGGTCCTCGCGCCGATGGCGCGCCCGTCGGCGCTGGCGGACCTCGACCGGACGCACCAGCTGGTGCTCGCCTACTGCGCCCTCAACACCCTGGCCGCGTACGGCGCGTTTGCCGAGTCGCTCGCACACTGGGACGCCTCGCGCATCGGCGCGGTGCTGGCCGTCACCCCGCTCTTCACGCTGCTCATCGGGGCCCTCGTCGCCGCCCTGGTTCCGGGCCTCGTGGCACCCGAGCGCATCGCCCTCCGCGGCTGGGTGGGTGCGGTGCTGGTGGTCGGCGGCGCGGCGGCGGCGACCACCAGCACCGCACCCACCCAGCCGCGGAGGGCGATGC
>JABFRY010000250.1 GCA_013140955.1 Acidobacteriota bacterium | reverse complement strand
GTCCAGCGTCAGGACTTCGCGATCCCGCATGAGCACGCGGCCGTGCACGACGACCGTGCGCACGTCGTCGCCACGGGTCACATAGACCAGGTGGGAGACGGGATCGTAGAGCGGCGTCTGCCTCGCGCGGTCCATGTCCACGACGGCGAGGTCGGCCCGCTTGCCCCGCTCCAGCGACCCGACCAGGCGGTCGAGCCCCAGGGCCCTGGCGCCACCCAGCGTGGCCATCTCGAGCACGGTGCCCGCGCTGGTGACGCGCGGGTCGCCGGACTGCAGCTTGTGCAGGAGTGCCGTGATCCGCATCGCCTCGAACATGTCGAGGTCGTTGTTCGACGCCGCGCCGTCGGTCCCCAGGCCCATGGTGACCCCGGCACGCAGGTAGGCCGGGACGGGCGCCGTGCCGCTCGCCAGCTTCATGTTGCTTTCCGGGTTGTGCGACACGCTGACGCCGCGCTCCGCGAGGCGCGCGATGTCGCTGGGGGATACCCACACGCCGTGCGCGGCCAGCACACCGGGCCCCAGGAAGCCGAGCGTCTCCAGATAGGCGACCGGGGAGGACTGAAAGCGCTCCTGCGCCGTCGCCTCCTCACTCTGCGTCTCCGCCAGGTGGATGAGGGTCGGCACGCCGTAGCGGCGGGACAACTGGCGGGCCGCGAGCAGCGTGGGACCGTCCAGGGTGTACATCGCGTGGGGCGCGGCCGCCGGCGTGATCAGCGGATCGTCCTGGAACGCCCGGATGAAGGCCTCGGCCCTGGCCAGGCCATCGGCCGGCGTCATCGCATCGGGCACCGGGAACTGGATGATCGTCTGCCCCAGCACGCCGCGCAGGCCCGCCCGCTTCGTCTCGCGGGCGACTTCCTCCTCGAAGTAGTACATGTCCGCGAACGTGGTGGTGCCAGACTCGATCATATCCAGGGCGGCCAGCCGCGTACCCGCTCGTACGAACTCGGGGGACACCGTCCGGGCCTCCGCCGGGAAGATGTAGTTCTGGAGCCAGTCCATCAGCGCGAGATCGTCGGCGAGGCCCCGATACAGCACCATCGCCGCGTGGGTATGGGTGTTCACGAGACCCGGCATGACGATGCGCCCGGCAGCGTCGATGTTCTCCCGGCCCACGAACGCCGCCCGCACGGCCGCGGCCGTGTCCACCGCGACGATGTCCGAGCCGTCGATGGCGACCGCCCCGTTCTCGATGACCCGCCGCTCGGCGTCCATCGTCACGACGGTCCCACCGCTGATCACGAGGGACACGTCCCGGCGCTCGCCCTGGGCGTGTACGAGGACGAACGCCAGCAGGGTGGCCACGATCGTGAGCGCCAGGCGGGCGGGCATGATGGGAATATTACCCTGCGTTGCAGGGCCGCACCTTCGTTGTAGCATGCTGCGGTGCCCCATCGACTCCTGCAGCATCCGCTGGCCCAGGACACCCTCGCGCGCCTGCGGGACGCGCGCACACCGCCCTCGGCCTTCCGCGTTGCGGCGCATCGGATCGCGCTCCTGCTGATCGCCGACGCCCTGGCCGACCTCCCCACCGACGAACAGACGGTGACGACGCCGCTCGGGCCGGCACCCGCGCGGGTGCTGGCGGGGGATGTCGCCATCGTGCCGGTACTGCGGGCCGGGTTGGGGATGCTCGAGGCGGCGCTGACCCTGGTCCCCGACGCCAGGGTCGGACACATCGGCCTGCGCCGGGACGAAGAGACCGCCCGCTGTTCCCGCTATTACGCGCGGTTGCCCGAAGGACTCACCCGCAGCCACGTACTGCTCGTGGATCCCATGCTGGCCACGGGGGGGAGCGCCGTCGCCGCCATCGACCTGCTGAAGGCGGCGGGCGCGCAGAGCATCCGGATGGCGTGCATCGTGGCCGCTCCGGAGGGCCTGGCGTGCCTGGACGCGGCCCATCCGGACGTGGTCGTCCACACCCCGGCGATCGATCGGGAGCTGAACGACCGCAAGTTCATCGTGCCCGGACTCGGCGACTTCGGTGACCGCCTGTACGGCACGGTCTGAGGGGGGCGTCCTCGTCAGGATGGGTGGCAGGCCAGGCGGCAGGGCCAAGCGTCAGTCCGGCAGCACTGTGCTAGACTGTCTCACCTCAGGTCGGGCGCTTGGCTCAGTGGTAGAGCATCGCCTTCACACGGCGGGGGTCAGTGGTTCGAATCCACTAGCGCCCACCATCATTCCTCCGACCAGTTCACCTCACGAACCGCCAGACCCTTTCAGGGTCAATTGGCGGTTCTGAGCTGCGCGATCAACGATTCCAGCAGGCGCGCATACTCGGCGTCGGTCTTCTCGAACAGGGCCATGTAGTCCTGTTCCGAGAGACCGGCGTCGCGCCAGTTGCCATTGAACGTGCGCGCGGCGTTTCCGATGTCGACGCTGTCTGGCGGGCGTCCGCCACGAGGCCTGGCGACGAGACCGTCTGCCCCCAGGTCCGACACGAAGAACTTCGTGGCGGGGACCGACGCGCTGTTCAGGTCGATGTAGATGTCCCGGTACTTGCGGTCGCCCAGCAGGATGGCGAGTCGTTCGGGGACGGTGAACTCCGCGGTGATGACCAGCAGCTGGCTGCCCGGGAAATAGAGCGCCCCGACGAAGCGGTCAGTCTCACCGGCGTGACGGGCCGCCACGCTGTCGAGTTGCCGGGCGTCGAGGAGGCCGACGAGTTCGCCGGCCAGGGTGGCGGAGCGGGACTCCTGGGCTGCAACGAGCGCAGGCGCGGTCAGGCAGGCGACGACGAGCAGACATCCGAACCAGCGGTGTGCACGAGCCATCGGTCCCTCCTCCTTCAGTACAGAAGGGACTTGTAGCACCTGCCGTCAAGGGCGTCAATGCGGGCAGGAAGGGCGGGCGCTGCGGCACACGCGTGCCGGGCGCACCAGCCCTCGGGTCAACCGATGAACAGGGCGTCTTCGTCTTCGACGCGCGAGGGTCGCCGGCGTCCGTTCTGCCGGGCATCACGCAGCACGCCAAGCGCGGCACGGAGACCGCTCATCACCGCGATGCCCTCGCGAGCCGGCCCCATGATGCCGGCCTGCACGGCCGCTGCGGTCTGCTCCACCCTGGTGGCCACGTCCCCGAACAGCTGGTCCACCCGGTCCACCTGGGCGGCCGCGACCGAGGTCGCCCTCACGGCTTCCGAACTCATGGCCTGCAGGCTCGCCATCACAGGTCGCAGTTCCTGCTCGAGGCGATTCGCCAGCGACTCGACGCGACGTGCAGCCCGCATGGCGTAGACGATGGCCCCCACCTGGATCACGGCCAGCGTCAGCACCGAGAGTGCAATGACACCGAGGAAGATGTCACTCACGCGTCCTGCTCCTTCTCCCGCGCGGCCTGGTAACCCTCGCGGGCCCGCTCGAAGGCGGTCGTCAAGTTCTCCCGCTGGCGGGTGATCGCCTCGCGGCCCTGTCGGGCGGCCTCCGCAGCCTTCTCGCGGCTCTCGCGCGCACGCCGTTCGAGATAGTCGCGGGTCTCCTCGCCGCTGGCGGGCGCGTAGAGCAGCGCGATTGCAGCACCGGCCACGGCTCCGGCCATGAAGGCCACGAGCAGTCCGCCGGGCCCGATTCCATCGTTGCTTGCCATGTGCCCTCCTTCGCTATGCCCTGCCGACGCTAGAAGATGCTGACGCGAACGTTCAGATACCTCCGTGGGTCGGCGCGAATATCCGTGATCAGGCTGTGCAACTCGGTCACGGCTCCGTTCATGTTCTCATACAACTGCCGGTCCCGCAGCAGCTGTCCGGCCGTACCCTCGCCGGTCTGCAGCATACGGAGTACGGAGTCGAGGCGGTCGGTCATCGCGTTGAGTCGGTCGTAGAGCTGGGAGTCGGTGATCAGCTTTCCCGCCGTGCCCTCGCCCTGGCTGATGCGTCCGGTAATGCTGCTCAGATTGTTGGTCGTCGCGGTCAACGAGTCGGCCAGCGTGTCTTCCGTGAGCAGGCGCCCGAGGCTGCCCTCCCCCGACCGCAGCCCGGCGGTGACCGCCTGCAGGTTCTCGAGCGAGGCCGACAGCGCCGCGCCCGACGCGGAGTCGCGCAGGAGGCGCCCGGCCGGGCCGTCACCCTCGGTAATCTGCCGGGCGACATTCTCGTAGGCCGTCACCAGGCTGGTCATCTGCGTATACAGCGCGTCGTCGGTGAAGAGGCGCCCGATCGTCCCCTCGCCCTCTCGGATGCCGCCGAGCAGGTCGGTGAGCCGTTCGATGCCCTCGGTGGCCTGGGCGGCAACATCGGAGATCGAGCCCACGGCCCGCCCCGTGCGCACGTAGCCCCAGTCGGCGATCGGGGTTCCCTGGGCCGATGCGGTGATGTCCACGGCGGCCTCACCGAGCAGGGACACCGCGCCGAGCGACGCGACCGAGTCGGCGGTGATGCGGTCCCGCATCTCGCGATTCACGTCCATGTGGACGTCCACGCGCTCGCCCTGGAAGACCACGTCGGTGACCGTTCCGACCTCGACGCCCGCGAGGCGGACCGGCGCCCCCGGCTTCAGGCCGGCCACGTTGTCGAAGGAGGCCTTGAGGGGGTACTGCTGCCAGAAGAACCCGCCCTCCCCGCTCAGCAGGAAGATGAGCATGGTGGCCATCACGATGGCGAAGATCGCCACCAGGCCGATCTTCAGCTCAGCCCAGGCCAGCGAACGCGTGCGCGGCATGTCGATATCCCTCTCATGACAGGAACGTTCTGATGTACGGGTCCGTCGCGGCGCGCAGTTCGGCCGCGTTGCCCTCGAAGGCGATCACGCCCTCGCGGAGCATGATGAACTCCGCCTCGTCGGCCTTCGCCGCGTCGGCCGGCACCACCCGGACCTCCGCGCCGTCACGAACGGCTTCGTGGGTCGCCACGTAGAACGCGTCCCGAAGCTGGTGCGTCACGATGACCGAACTCACCTGCTCCAGGTCCCGCAGCTTCACCATCTCCCGATCCACAGTGATCGCGGTGATGGGGTCGAGGCCGGTCGTGGCCTCGTCGTAGAGCAGGATGCCCGGCTTGGTCGCCATGGCCCGGGCAATGGCGACGCGCCGCCGCTGCCCCCCCGAGAGCTCGGACGGCATGCGATCCAGGAAGTCGCGCAGCCCGACGAACCCGAGCACCTCGTCGACCCGCTCGCGCACCTCCGACGCCGGCAGGCGCATCTCGGTGTCCAGGCGATATCCGACGTTCTCGGCCACGCTCAGGGAATCGAACAGCGCGCCTTCCTGGAACACCATCCCGAGGTCGCCCCGTACCCGCATCAGGTCGTGCTCCCCCATCGTATCGGTACGTTCGCCGTTCACGAAGATGCGACCCGCGTCCGGCCTCAGCAGACCCAGCACGAGCTTGAGGATCGTCGACTTCCCCGACCCGCTGGCGCCGAGCACGACCTTGGTGTGCCCCGGGAGCAGCGCGAAGCTGACGTCCCGCAGCACCTGCTTGCCGTCGAAGGCCAGCGAGACGTGCTCGAGCGCCAGCACCGGCGCCTGGGGCGCGGTGGCCCCCGACGGGGTCTCGGACACAGAGACGTGCGATGCCTGCGGCACAGTCGGATCTCAGTACAACAAGGTGATCAGCAGCCGGGTGGTGAAGAAGTCCACGGCGATCACCGCCACCGAGGCCGTCACGACGGCGCTCGTGGTGGCACGCCCGACCCCCTGCGTTCCCCCTCGCGTCCGCAAGCCTTCGTGGCAGCCGATCGTGGTGACGACGAACCCCAGGAGGAACGGCTTGATGAGCCCCATCCAGGCATCCTGCAGGTACAGGCCATCCACCACCGACGTCCAGTACACGCTCGACGCCACCCGCAGCTGGAGCACGGCGATGATCCAGCCGCCGAAAATACCGACGGCGTTCGCGATGACGGTGAGCACAGGTGCCATGAAGAATCCCGCGAGCACGCGGGGCACGACGAGCTTGCGGATCGGATCGGTGCCGAGCGCCCGGAGGGCGTTGATCTGATCCGTGACGGCCATCGACCCGAGTTCGGCGGCGATTCCGGACCCCACGCGGCCGGCGAGCATCAGGCCCGTCAGCACCGGGCCCAGGTTCTTCACCATGGTCGCGCTCACCAGGCGTCCCACGAACGGTCGCGCACCGAACTGGTCGAGCGTGATCCCCGACTGCAGCGCGAGCACCGCTCCCGTGAAGAAGCCCGTCAGCACGACGACCGTCAGCGTCCCCAGGCCGATCCGATCGAACTGCTCCACGATGTCGCGGTAATAGAAGGGCCGGGAGAACGTGGCCCGCACGACCGCGCCCTGCAGCCTGACGTACTCCTGCACCTCGAGGACGGCCGCCTTCAGCCACTCCACCATGGGGGTCATGCCGGACCGGGCGTCCCGAGCCCGAGTTCCCGCCGTCGGAGATCCTTCAGTTCGTCACGCAGGGCGGCCGCGCGCTCGAAATCGAGGTTGGCGGCCGCGGTCCGCATCTCGGCCTCGAGTCGGCCGATGGCTGCGTCCATGTCAGCCTGGGTCCGCGGGCCGGCCGACGCCGCCTCGCGCCCGGCCGGCGGCGCCGAGTAGTCGCGTTCGTACACGCTCGACAGCACGTCGTCGAGCTGGCGGACGACCGACTCCGGCGTGATGCCGTGCGCTTCGTTGTAGGCGGCCTGGATGGCGCGGCGCCGTTCCGTTTCCGCCAAGGCCGAGCGCATCGAGGCGGTGACCGTGTCGGCGTACATGATCACGGTGCCGCGGACGTTGCGGGCGGCCCGGCCGGACGTCTGGATGAGCGAACCCGCCGATCGCAGGAAGCCCTCCTTGTCCGCGTCCAGAATGGCGACCAGCGACACCTCCGGGAGGTCCAGGCCCTCGCGGAGCAGGTTGATGCCGACGAGGACGTCGAACGTGCCCCGCCGGAGGTCCCGCAGGATTTCGACCCGCTCGAGGGTATCGATGTCGGAGTGGAGGTACCGCACCTTCACGCCAAGCTCCTGGTAGTAGGCGGTGAGGTCCTCGGCCATGCGCTTGGTCAGGGTCGTCACGAGCACACGCTCCCGGCGCTCCACCCGCTGCCGGATTTCGCCCAGCAGATCGTCCACCTGGCCGCGTACCGGCCGCACCTCGATAGGCGGATCCATGAGGCCCGTCGGCCGGATCACCTGTTCCACCACGACGCCGCCAGACCGGGCCAGTTCGTACGGGCCAGGCGTGGCGGACACGAACACCACCTGCCCCATGCGGGCCTCCCACTCCTCGAAATTGAGGGGACGGTTGTCGAGCGCCGAGGGCAGGCGGAATCCGTATGACACCAGCACCTCCTTCCTCGATCGGTCCCCGTGGTACATCCCGCGGATCTGCGGCACCGTCTGGTGACTCTCGTCCACGATCACCAGCGCATCGGCCGGCAGGTAGTCGAGCAGCGTCGGTGGGGGATCCCCCGGCTGCCGGCCCGTGAGATGCCGCGCGTAGTTCTCGATGCCGTGGCAGTAGCCGATCTCGCGGATCATCTCGAGGTCGAACATCGTCCGCTGATGGAGTCGCTGGGCTTCGAGTACCTGTCCGGCCCGTTCCAGATCGCCGCGTCGCTGCTCGAGCTCGGTGCGGATGGAGTCCACGGCGGCCTTCGTCCGCTCGCGCGAGGTGACGAAGTGGGACTTCGGGTATACGGCCACCTTGTCGAGCCGGCGGAGGACACGCCCCGTCAGGGGATCGAACCAGGCGAGCTCGTCCACCTCGTCGCCGAACAGGCTGATCCGCAGCGCGTGTTCTTCGTACGACGGTACCACCTCCACGATGTCGCCGCGCACGCGGAAGGTCCCGCGACCGAACTCGGTGTCGTTCCGTTCGTACTGGATCTCGACGAGCTTCCGAAGAATCTGGTCCCGCCCGATGCGCTGCCCCGTCTCGAGGGGCAGGAGCATGCCGTAGTAGGCCTCCGGAGAACCAAGGCCGTAGATGCAGGAGACGCTCGCTACGATGATCACGTCGCGGCGTTCGAACAGCGACCGGGTCGCCGACAGACGCATCCGGTCGATCTCGTCGTTGATCGTGGCCTCCTTCTCGATGTACGAGTCGGTGGCCGGGACGTATGCCTCGGGCTGGTAGTAGTCGTAGTAGCTGACGAAGTACTCCACGGCATTCGACGGGAAGAACCGGCGGAACTCCTGGAAGAGCTGCGCGGCGAGCGTCTTGTTGTGGGCCATCACCAGCGTGGGGCGGTTCACGTTGGCGATGACGTTCGCCATCGTGAAGGTCTTGCCCGACCCGGTGACCCCGAGCAGGACCTGCCACCGGTCGCCACGCTCCAGCCCCTCCGTCAGCTCCGGGATCGCACGCGTCTGATCGCCGCGGATCGCGAAGTCGGTTACCAGGCTGAAATGGTCGTGGACTGATGGCATGATGCGCACGAGCGGCGGCGCGGCGCCGGCGCGAACGCGCCATCGTACCACACGGATCCGGCCTGCCCCGTGCTACGGCACGGCTACAGGGTCGAGTCGGGCGAAGTACCCGTCGCGCGCGAGCAGGCGGACCCTCGAGAGGTCCGGGCGTGTCAGCCGAAGCCCGACCTCCCGCCACTGGCCGTCAGCCGCAGTGTTGGTGGAGACGTACCCCAGCGTGTACTGGCCTCGCACCTGCGCCAGGATCTGCGCGTAGGCCTGATCCACGTCACGCAGCCCGCCCGGAAAGTACGCCAGCCCGCCACTGGCCTCCGCCAGCTGCGAGAGCATGGCCCGCTGCTGGAGGCGCCCCACGCCGGACTGCCGCGACAGGAAGCCGACCACGTAGATGGTCACGTCGGAGGTGCGCACGAGGGCCAGCGTGTCGCGGTAGCTCAAGGCGCTCTGCGTGTCGCCGCCATCCGTGTAGACGACCAGGACGGTTCGGCCCTCGTTCGACGAGGCGCCGTCGAGGTACACGCCGAGCGCGTCGTACAGGGCGGTCAGCCCGCGGGGCCGACGCTGGCGGATCCGTTCGACGAGCCGCGGGAAGTCCGCCTGTCCGAACCTCGTCACCCGCACCTCGCTGTCGAAGTCCACCAGGGTCATGTCGGCGGCCTCCGGAAGGCCGTTGAGGAAGCGGATCGCCGCGGTACGCGAGAGTTCGATGTCGTCTCCCATGCTGCCGCTGGTGTCGAACAGCAGGCCGAGGTGGGTCGGGAGGTCGGGCGCCGGGTCGTCCCCCCGCACGAAGGTGCGGATCTGTTGGGGCACGCCGTCCTCTTCCACGGCGAAGTCTCGCGCGGTGAGGCCCGACACGGGTTGCCCGTCCCGGTCCACGACGGAGACCGTGACGCGCACCAGCTCGGTCCCGGACTCGAAGACGGGCCCCTGCCCGGCCGCCGCGCCGAGCGTCCAGGCGGTCAGCAGCACCGCCCCGATCCCCCTGCTCCTCATCTGACCTCCCCCGGCGCTGCGATCCTATCCGCTCCCCGCACCCGAGGTGCGCAGGGGTGTGAAAGTCGACCCAGCCGGACCACAGGCGTATAATCCCTGGATAGCTGGATCATGAAATGTTACGCCGTCTGCCAGAGCGAGGCAGTCGTCAGGATTCTCGCAGAGAGCCTGTCCACCAGCTTCGATATCGACTTTCTCGTCGAGAACAAGGCGCTTGCCCGCCGCCTGCATGAGGCGGGGCTCAGCGTCACCGGCGGCGATCCGCAGCGCACCGATACCTACCTGAAGGCCGGCATCGGTCCCGGCACCTGTCTGGTCGTCGAGGACGGCGGCAAGAAGAGCCTCCGCAAGACGCTTGAGGCCATCCGCGACGCCGGTGGCACCCTCACCTACGTGCTCGGCATCGGGCCGGCGGATCCCGCCAAACGCGAGGACGAGCTCAAGGCGCTCTTCCCGGAGATCAACTACTTCACGATGTCGGAGCTGGCCGGTGTTCCCCTCCTCACCGAGGTGTCCCGGTCCCTCACCCGTTCGAGGGTCCTCCAGTACCAGCGCTTCTTCAGCGACGCCGACCGCGTCCTGATCCTCCTGCACAACGACCCCGATCCCGACGCGATGGCCAGTGGCCTGGCGCTCCGGTCGGTGCTGCGCCGCACGAAGCAGACCGCCATCATCGGCGCGCTGCACGGCGTGACCCGGCCCGAGAATCTCCGCATGATGAACCTCCTCGACATCCAGGTCGAGCCCATCACGCCGGAGCAGATCGCCACCTTCGACCGCGTGGCGCTCGTGGATGTCCAGCCCCACTACTTCGGCGGCATCGTGGACCGGGTCGACCTCGTCGTGGATCACCATCCGGAGCAGACCGGCTACTCGGCGGTCTTCAAGGACATCCGCTCCAGTTACGGCTCGACGTCGACCATCCTCACCGAACACCTGCGGGCGGTGGACGCCAACATCTCGGAGCGCACGGCCACGGCCATGCTCTACGCGATCAAGTCGGACACCCTGTTCTTCAACCGCCAGGCGAACAGCGTGGACATCGATGCCTTCTCGTACCTGTATCCGCTGGCGGATGCCACGATGATCCGGAAGATGGAGGGCGCGGAAATCACGCTCGAGCGTCTCGACTACGTGCTGCGGGCCCGGCAGGCGGGCCAGCTCGTCGATCAGGTGTTCTGCGCGTTCGTCGGCACGTCACCGCGCGAGGACTTCATCCCCTACGTGGCCGATTTCTACCTGCAGCTCGAGGACGTCCGCTGGACCATCATCGCCGGCATCGTGAACGACTCGCTGGTGACGTCGGTCCGCACCCTCGGGTACGGCAAGCACGCCGGTGAGTTCGTGCGCCGTTACTTCGCCGACATCGGCAGCGCCGGCGGACACCGGGCCATGGCCAAGGCGGTCGTGCCCCTGCGGGCGTTCCGCGACAAGTACGGCAACCTGCAGGCCGAGCAGGTCACCGGCAAGATCCTGGAACTGGCGCTCGACTTCCTGCACGACCACCACCCGTCGGAACGGCGGCTCGTCCGAGCCTGAACCGCGTCTGCCCCGTCAGTCCAGCGCCTGGCGAAGATCGGCGATCAGATCTGCGGCATCTTCGAGGCCCAGCGACAGGCGCAGCATGCCCCGCGTGATGCCGGCCGCCGCGAGCTGCGCGTCGGTGTGCCCCCACTGGGACGACAGGACCGGCAGGCTGCACAGGCTCTCCACACCACCGAGGGACGCCGCGCGGCGCACGAGGCGCAGGCGATCGAACGCGCGCTCGGCGGCCGGCTCTCCCCCCGCCAGGTCCAGGCACACCATCCCCCCGAAGCCACGCATCTGCCGGCGGGCGATGTCGTGGTCGGGGTGCGACGCGAGTCCCGGATACAGCACGCGCGCGACGCGGGGATCGCCCTCGAGCGCTTCGGCCACGGCCTGCGCGGTCGCGTTCTGACGTGCCACCCGAAGCGTCAGCGTCTTGAGGCCTCGGCCGAGGGCGTAGGCGGCCTGCGGGTCGAGCACACCTCCCAGCTGGCGGCGGGCATCGGCGACGAGCCGGAGGCGCTCGGCGCTGCCCGACACGACCCCTGCGGTGAT
>JABFRY010000339.1 GCA_013140955.1 Acidobacteriota bacterium | reverse complement strand
ATGCCAGGTCCGCCGCCAGCAACTCCCGCCCCTCCCGCATCACCCACGACGCCACGAGGGCCAGCGACGCCTCGTATTCCGGCGTCAGTCCCGCGTCGGCCAGCACCGCCTGCCGGCCCTGGACGTCGGTCGCCACGACCGCCCAGCAGGGAGCGGCCACCCAGTCCCCGGCCTCGCGCACCAGCCAGCCGGCCACCTTCCGCGGATCCGCCGACGCATGCGCAGACCGGATGGCGTCGAGCAGGGCGTCGCGGCCTGAGAGCCGGGTCCGCAGCGCCCGCTGCCGGGCCTTGAGGCGGCCCGCCAGGTCGACGCGATACACGCCTGCCATCTGATCTGCCACGTCAGTTCGGTCGGTCTGGTCTGCTGTCGCTATTCTCTGCAGGAAGGACGCAGCCCCGGCCGCTCGGTGCAGCCCTGAGCCGCTAAGTGCTTAGAAACCCGACGAATATACCATGCCTGCGCGAAGCTGCGCGGGGCTGCGCGAGCAGAAATTTCCAGCACCGTCGGTGCGTACGCCCGCCGTCCGTGAGAGACTGCGGCCGCCGTCGCAACTTGCAGCCACGAAGACGGCTGTCGTACGATGTGCGTTCCTTAGACGAGGCTTCTCCCATGACGATGCTCGACCGGATGCGTCGACACCGCGGCTGGCTCAAGTGGAGCCTGGCGCTCGTGGTGCTCGCATTCATCGTGTTCTACATTCCCAGTTTCCTGGCCGACCCGGTGGCTGTTGGCACTGCCAACCCGTCGGAGGTGGTGGCGAGCATCGAGAACCGGGAGGTGACGGCTGGGACCTTCCAGCAGCGATACCTGTCCCAGGTGCAGGCCTATCAGACTGCCTACGGGGGGGGCATCACCGATACGCTCCTGCGCCAGTTGGGCATCGACCAGCAGATCCTGCAGCAGCTCATCGATGAAGAGGTGGCGGTGCTCGAGGCCGAGCGCCAGGGCATCACCGTCAGTGACGATGAGCTGGCCAAGGCCATCTTCGCGATTCCCGGGCTCCAGGAGAACGGCCAGTTCATCGGTGAGGCGCGCTACGAGCAGCTGCTGCGCGCCCAGGCACCGCCGATGACCAAGGCCGGCTTCGAGGCCGGCCTCCGGCGCAACCTGATGATCGAGAAGCTCCGCGCGGCACTCACCGGGTGGATGGCGGCCTCCGACATGGAGGTCGAGCGGGAGTACCGGCTTCGCAACGAAAAGGTGCGGCTGCAGGTGGTCACGCTGACGCCGGACGCGTTCCGGGACCAGGTGACGGTCTCCGATACGGACGTCGCCGGCTACTTCGAGACGCGCAAGGCGGAGTACCGCGTCGGCGAGCAGCGGAAGATCCGCTACCTGCTGCTCGACCGGGACCAGGCTCGCACGTCGCAGGTGGTCGCCCCGGCGGAAGTGGAGCAGTACTACAACCAGAACATCCAGCTCTATCAGACGCCCGAGCAGGTGCGGGCCAGCCACATCCTCCTCCAGACCGGACAGGGGCAGGACGAGGCGGCCGTCAGGGCGCGCGCCGAGGAACTGCTGGCCCGCGTACGGGCCGGCGAGGACTTCGCGGAGCTGGCGCGTCAGTTCTCGGAAGACGAGGGGTCGAAAGCCAACGGCGGCGACCTCGACTACTTCTCCCGGGGCCGGATGGTGCCTGAATTCGAGTCGGTGGCCTTTGCGCTCGAACCGGGCGCGACGAGCGATGTCGTCCAGAGCCAGTTCGGGTTCCACATCATCCGGAGCGTGGACCGGCGGCCTGCCGTGACGCAGACGCTCGACGACGTCCGCGCACAGATCGAAGACCAGCTCGCGTGGCAGCGCGTGGATCAGCAGCTGGCCGACCGGGCGCGCGACATCGCCACGCGGGTGACCAGCCCGGCGGCACTGCAGACGGTGGCCACCGAGCTCGGGCTCACGGTCCAGGAGTCCGAGTTCTTCCCGATCGAGGGTCCGGTCCCGGGTCTGGGCGTGGCGCCGCAGGTGTCCGGCACGGCGTTTCGGCTCGAGGAAGGCGCCGTGAGCGAGGCCCTGCCGAGCCCCCGCGGGCAACTCTTCATGACCGTCTCGGAGACGCGCGACCCCTACGTGCCGGAGCTCGACGAAGTGCGCGACCGGGTCCGTGAGGATCTCATCCGCAGCCGGGCGCTCGAACTCAGCCGGGAACGGGCAGGCGCGGTGGCCTCCACGCTGCGCACCGCCGGCGATTTCGAGGCCGCGGCCAGAACAGCAGGCCTCGAGGCCCGCGACACCGGCCTGATCACCCGCGAGTCGCCCTTGCCGGACATCGGCGTCAGCCCCGAGGTGGATGCGGCGGCCTTCTCGCTGGCAACCGGAGCGGTGAGCGAACCCATCGCCACCCCGGATGGCACCCTCATCGTGAAGGTGATGGAACGAGACGAGGTGACCCCGGAGGAGTTCTCCGCAGCACGGGACCGGTTCCGGGAGGAGCTGCTCAACGAGCGACGCTCCCAGTTCTTCACCGCCTACATGGCCAAGGTGAAGCAGGGCCTGCAGATTCAGATCAACACCGACGTCGTCCAGCGCGCGACGGGCATCATCTAGGCGGGCATCATCCAGGCGGGCCCGCGCACCGCGGGTCCGTGCCGGACAGGGACTCCGACGACGCGGGCCGCTGCATCCGCCGGCCCGCTCGCGCGCACCAGCCTCAGTGGAAGAAGGCGAACGGCATCAGCGCGAGTGGTTCGCCTCGTCGAAAGCGCGCCGCGGCCGACACGGCACGCACGCCCGCTGCCACGTCGCCGCCGAGCGCGCGGAGTAACGCGCCCTCGCCCGCCGTGCCACCGATCCGCTCCAGCAACGCCTCGTAGAACGTGCGCCGCGGCGCGAACACGACCAGCTCGACATCCTCGTCGGCGCCGATTCCGGCACGCGCCTTCGCCAGCCGCACCGCGACGTCCATGCCACCCAGTTCGTCCACGAGCCCGTTGGCGCGCGCCTGCGCCCCGGTCCACACGCGGCCGCGCGCCAGGTCCCGTATCCGCTCGACCGTCGTGCCGCGCGAGTCGGCCACGCGCTGGACGAATCCGTCGTAGAAGGCCTGCAGCGATGCGTCCAGCCGTGCCCGCTGGTCGGGCGTGAACGGCGTGAACGGCGAGTAGATGTCCGCGTTCGCGCCGGCGGTCAGCGTCCCGGTGCCGATCCCGAGCTTCTCGAGCGCACCGCCCACGGTGAACTTGCCCGCGTAGATGCCGATGGAGCCGGTCAGGGTTCCGGGCTGCGCCACGATGGCATGCGCCGGGAGTGCGATGTAGTAGCCGCCCGAGGCCGCCAGGTCCGACATCGACGCGATGATCGGGCGGTCCGGCCATCGCTCCCGGAGCACCTGCAGTTCGCGCCACACCACGTCGGAGGCCACCGACGATCCGCCCGGGCTGTCGATGCGGAGAATCACGGCGCGGATCGACTCGTCGTCCCGGATGCGCCGAATCTGCTCGACCAGCGACTGCGACCCGGCCACTGGCCCATTGACCGGGTCGTACCCGCTGCGCCCGCTGGCGATGACGCCGGTGGCGTACAGCAGGGCCACGCGCGGCCGCCGCGGCGGCCGGCAGCACCCGAGCGGGTGCGGGCGTAGTCGGGCG
>JABFRY010000235.1 GCA_013140955.1 Acidobacteriota bacterium | reverse complement strand
GCGGTGGGCTTCACGGTCGTGACCGCCCCCTTCGACGGCATCGTCACCGAGACCCTCACCGATGTGGGCCGCCTGGCCACACCGGGTGTGCCCCTCGTCAGCCTCGAGGCCGCCGGGTCGTGGCGTGTGGTGACCCGGGTGGACGAGGCGCGAGCCGCCCTCGTCCGCGTGGGCGAGACCGTCATCGTCGAGCTCGACGGCGGCGTCACCGGCGGCACCGGCGCCGAACCCGTCACACTCGAGGGACGGATCGCGGAAGTGGGCCGCACCCTCGACGTGTCGAGCCGCGCCTTCGCCGTCGAAATCGATCTTCCGGAACACGCCCGGCTCCGCACGGGCGGGTTCGCCCGTGCCCGGTTCCCGGCGGGCTCCACCGACGCGCTGCTCCTGCCCGCCGCCGCGCTGGTCGCGCGCGGCCAGCTCACCACGGCCTTCACCGTCGTGGACGGACGGGCCCGGATGCGCGTGGTGAGTGTGGCCGCTGCCCCCGACGGCGCGCTGGAGGTTCTCGCAGGCTTGCGCGCCGGAGACGTCGTCGTGCTCACACCGCCGGCCTCGCTGCGTGACGGCGACCCGGTGCGCACCGCAGGCGCGCCGCAGGGCGCCGGGGGTGTGCGATGACGCCGCGGGCCGGACTCGCCGGCCGCGTGGCCGAGGCGTTCGTGCATTCGAGCCTCACCCCCCTGCTGATGCTCGCGGCACTGGCCCTGGGCCTGTTCGCCGTGGTTGTGCTGCCACGGGAGGAGGAGCCGCAGATCGTCGTCCCGATGGTGGACGTGTTCGTGCAACTGCCGGGTGCCTCCCCCGCCGAGGTGGAACAGCGCGTCACCCGTCCCCTCGAAAAGCTCCTCTGGGAGGTGCCCGGCGTGGAGTACCTCTACTCCACCTCCAGCCAGGCGCAGGCGATGGTCGTGGTCCGCTTCCTGGTCGGCCAGGACGAGACGCGCGCGATCGTGGCGCTGAACCAGAAGAGCGCGCTCGCGCTCGACCGCCTGCCGGCCGGCGCCTCCCCGCCGCTCGTGCAGCCGCGATCCATCGACGACGTCCCCATCATGGCCCTGACGCTCTGGGGCGAGGGGTGGGATGACTACCGGCTGCGGCAGCTCGCCGGGCAGCTGCACGAGGAGGTCAAGCAGGTCGCCGACGTCTCGGAGGTGACTGTGCTCGGAGGTCGGACGCGTCAGGTCACGGTGGCGCTCGATCCGGCACGCCTCGCGGCGCACGGCGTGGGCGCGCTCGGCATCGCGCAGGCCATCGAGGGATCGAACCGGCGGCGCGACGGCGGCGATCTGGTCCGTGACGGGCGGGCCACACGTCTCGAGGCCGGCGCGTGGGTCGAGACCAGCGAGGACCTGGCACGGGTGTCGGTCCCGGCGGCCGACGGAATGGTCCGCCTGGGCGACGTGGCTACCATCACCGACGGCGCGGCCGAACCCACCGCCTTCGTGAGCCACTACACCGATGGCCGGGCGTACCCGGCGGTGACGCTGGCAATTGCCAAGCGTGGCGGGACGAATGCCATCGACGTGACCCGGCATGTGGAGGAGAAGCTCGACACGCTGCGGGGCGTGCTGATTCCGTCCGATGTGACCCTGACGGTCACGCGCAACTACGGCGAGACCGCCGCGGAGAAGTCCAACGAGCTCCTGTATCACATGTTCCTCGCCGTGCTCTCGGTGTCGGTCCTCATCTGGCTGGCGCTGGGGGCGCGCGAGGCGGCCGTCGTGCTCGTCGCGATTCCGGTCACTTTGGCCCTCACGCTCTTCGTCTTCTACCTGTACGGCTACACGCTCAACCGCATCACGCTGTTCGCCCTGATCTTCTCGATCGGGATCCTGGTGGACGACGCCATCGTCGTCGTCGAGAACGTCGTGCGGCATGCCCGGCTGCCGGGGGCGGGGATGGAGCGATTCGCGGACCTGGTCGTGCGCGCCGTCGGCGAGGTGGGCAATCCGACGATCCTCGCCACCCTCACCGTGGTGGCGGCCATCCTCCCCATGGCCTTCGTCGGTGGCCTGATGGGGCCCTACATGCGGCCCATTCCCGTCGGCGCCTCCGCAGCGATGCTCTTCTCGCTGCTGGTCGCGTTCGTCGTGACGCCCTGGGCGGCCGTCAGGCTCATGCGCCCGCACGCGGGACCGGGCGCCCACGGCGGGCACGCCGAGGACTGGCTGACCCGGGTCTATCGCCGCGGCATGGGGCGCCTGCTCGCGACCACCGGGTCACAGGTGCTGTTCCTCGGTGTCGTCGCACTGCTGCTCGCCGGAGCGGCGGCACTGGTGCCGCTCGGCCTCGTCACGGTCAAGATGCTGCCGTTCGACAACAAGAGCGAGTTCCAGGTGCTGGTCAACATGCCGGAGGGCACGGCCATCGAGGACACGGCCCGTGCGGCCGAGACCCTCGCGGCCGTCGCGCTCGAGCAGCCGGAGGTCGTGTCGGTCCAGTCCTATGTCGGCACCGCCTCGCCGTACAACTTCAACGGACTGGTACGCCACTACTTCCTGCGCCGGGGCAGCCACCAGGCGGACCTCCAGGTGAACCTCACCGGCAAGGACGAGCGCACGGCCCAGAGCCACGCCCTGGCGGTCCGGATGCGTGAGGTCCTGCTGCCGCTCGCGTCCTCGCTTGGCGCACGCATCCAGGTGGCCGAGGTCCCGCCAGGCCCGCCGGTGCTGCAGACGCTCGTGGCGGAGATCTATGGCCCCGACCCGGAGCGCCGCCAGGCCATCGCCGGCGACGTGCGGGCCCTGCTCGAGCGGACGCCCGGGGTGGTGGACGTGGACTGGTACGTCGAAGCCCCGCAGGCGCGGGTATCGCTCGCCGTGGACCTCGATCGGGCGGCGGCGTCCGGCGTGTCGGCCGCAGAGGTCACAGCGGTGGCCGCCATGGCGGCTGGTGGAGCGTCCGCAGGGGTGCTGCACGACGCGGCGGCGCGCGAGGAGATTCCCATCGTGCTCCGGCTGCCCCGGCACGCCCGCGACTCGCTCGACACCCTGGCCTCGCTCCGCATCGGCGCCCTGGCCGGCTCGCCCACCCTCGGCGAACTGGTGCGGGTGCGCGAATCGACGCAGGCGCCGAGCCTGTATCACAAGAACCTGCAGCCGGTGACCTACGTCACCGGCGACGTGGCCGGCGGGGCGGAAAGCCCGGTGTACGCCATCCTGCAGATGAACGAGACGCTGGCCGGCATGACCCTGCCGGAAGGCTACGCGCTCGACGTGTACAGCGCGACGCAGCCCTCCGACAGCAGCCGGTACGCGATGAAGTGGGACGGCGAGTGGCACATCACCTACGAGGTCTTCCGCGACCTCGGCCTCGCGTTCGCGGCCGTGCTCGTCCTCATCTACATCCTGGTGGTCGGGTGGTTCCAGTCGTTCGTGACGCCGCTGGTCATCATGGCCGCCATCCCCTTCTCGCTCGTCGGTATCCTGCCGGCGCACGCGGCGATGGGCGCCTTCTTCACGGCCACCTCGATGATCGGCTTCATCGCCGGAGCGGGCATCGTGGTCCGGAACTCGATCATCCTGGTCGACTTCATCGAACTCCGCCTGCGCGACGGCATGCCGTTCGAGCAGGCCGTCGTGGACGCC
>JABFRY010000391.1 GCA_013140955.1 Acidobacteriota bacterium | reverse complement strand
GTCTCGGCCTGCGCCCGGTAGCGGTAGGCGTCCAGATCGGCGGGCCAGGTGGCCGTGCCCCTCGCGAGGACGGCCACCGCGCGCGCGAGGTCGCCTCTCGCCAGGAGCGCCCGTCCGTACTGGGTCAGCACGTCGCTCGGGGCGGCCGGAGAGGCCGCCAGGGGGGCGAGGAGCGCTTCGGCGCGGGTGAACTCCGCCGGGGTTCCGCCGTCGAGCAGCAGGCGACTGAGCGCCACCACCACGCGACGGTCCTCGGGGCTCCGGACGACCGCCTCCTCGAGGGCCACCCTGGCTGGCTCTCGTTGCCCCATGCGGACGAGGACGGCGGACAGCGCGACGTAGCGCTCTGCCGATGAGGGCTCGAGTCCCGTCAGCTGGCGCAGCGGCACCACCGCGTCGGCGAGCCGGCCACGCGCCAGCTGGAGTGCGGCCAGGAGTTCGTACGCGGCCACGAAGCCCGGGTCCGCCATCAGTGCCGGGCGAAGCGCCTCGACAGCCCGCGCAGGGGCGCCGACCGCCTGCAGGGCGAGGGCGCGCAGGTAGTGCACCTCGGCCGCCGCGGACTGCGACAGCACCGGCCGATCCAGCACCTCCAGCGTGTCCTGTGGCCGGTCGTCCCGGAAGGCCGCGAGTGCCAGCTTGTAGTGCAGGCGTGGCACCCGATCGTCCAGTTCGATGGCGCGCGTGTACTCCGCACGCGCCGCGGGGGGCTGACCCGCGGCGAGCAGCACATCGCCCCGCAACTCCCTTGGGCGGGGAGACGAGGGATCGAGCCGCGCCGCCTGCTCGAGGTCGCGCAGCGCCGCCTCGGCTTCGCCTCTCAGCCGATAGGCGTCGCCCCGCTTCAGGCGGCCCAGCACGGAGTCGGGGCGCAGCGCGAGTGCGCCGGAGAACATTTCGATGGCGGTGGTGAGTTCGTCCCCGGCCCGGGCCCGGTCGCCCTGCACGAGGAGGCGCTGGAATTCGCGTTCCTGCCGGACGGTGCCCCACGCCAGCGCCCCGCCGAGCAGCGTGGCCACGAGCGCCGCAATCAGGAGGGGGACACGTTGCATCAGCCCATCCGAACCGTCGCCAACTGGAACATACGGGCGCGCCTGGGGTCTAACCCCACGACACAGCGTCACACGACCCAGCCTGCGGTCCCCGTAACGCGGAGATGGTACACTACATGGCCAGTCCTGCTCACGGAGAGGTAGTGAAGAACGCCAGTTCCATCGGCTGGTCGGAGGTTGACGCCCGTGAAGCCTCGCTCATCGAGCGGTGCGTCTCGGGTGATTCGTCCGCGTGCGCAGACCTCGTGTCGGCGCACCAGCGCATGGTGTACGGTCTCGCGCTCAATCTGCTCGGCGACCGCGACGAAGCGCTCGACCTGTCGCAGGAGGTCTTCCTCCGGGTCTTCCGGACGCTGTCGGCCTTTCGCGGGCAGTCAAGCCTGCGCACCTGGATCTATCGCATCGTCGTCAATCAGGCGCGCAACCGCCAGCGCTGGTGGAGACGGCGCGCCCGGTCGCTCCAGGTTTCACTCGACGAGCACCTGCAGGCGTGCGGTGATCTGGCCTGCACGAACCAGCCGCTCCCGGATCGGCTGCTGGCGAGCAAAGAGACGGCGGCCCGCCTGTGGCAGGCCCTCGAGCGCCTGCCGTTCGATCAGCGCACGGCCCTGGTCCTGCGCGAAATCGACGGACTGAAGTACGACGAGATCGCCTTTTCGCTGGGCATCGCCGTCGGGACGGTCAAGTCGCGCCTGACGCGGGCACGGCAGGCCCTGCGCGCCGAACTGCTGGGGCTCCGCCCATGACGAACTGGCTCGGTTGTGAGCGGGCGCGGGATCTGCTGGAACCACTCCTCGACGGGGCGCTGTCGATGGAGGAGCAGGTGGCGGTCGAAGTCCATCTGCGGTCGTGCGCCGTGTGCGCTGCCCGTCTCGAAGACCTGCAGACCATTGGTGTGTGCCTGAGAGCCGTAGGCAGGGCCGGACAGGCCGACGACGGCGCGGCCCCCGGTCAGCTGGCCACGCTCCAGAGCCGTGTGCTCATGCGGATTGGCGCCGAGCGGGAGCAGGCATTGGGCCCGCGCCTGCGGCTGCTGTGCCAGGACGCGCGATTGTTCTGGCCCGCCGTCGGTGCGACGACGGCGCTGCTGGCGTGCGCCGTGGCAGCCGCGTTGGTGCTGCGCGCGACCAATGTCCAGCGGCCCGACTCACTGGCCGACGTGATCGAGCTCATGGCGAACCCCGGGTCCGACAGGAACCCGATGCCGCTTGGTGCAGGGATGCAGGCGCCCAGAGCATTGAACCTGGGCCTCGTTCTCGAGTCGATCCCGGCCGACGAAGCCGTATTTGCGGTCGCAGCCGTGGTGACCAGGGAAGGTCGCGTCTCGGGCTACCAGTTGCTGCACCTCGACAGCGCCACCGCCGGCCGTAACGGCAGCACCGCGCCGGGGGCCGATGTGTCCAACCTGCTCGATGCGGTCGGGCAGTCGCGGTTCTCGCCCGCGCAGCACCGCGACGGTGGAGCGGTGGCCGTCAACATGGTGTGGGTGGTGGCGCGCACCGTGGTGCGGGGCCAGGCCCAGGCCCCAGGGCCCGTCCTGGATGGCGCGCGGCGGGGGAGCGAGCCGGCGACGGAGCCGGGCGGCCCCGTCGTCTGAGCGCGGAACCCGAGACTGCGGTGCCGCGCTGCGTCACCCCGTTGCCGTGCTCCGTACTCTCCTAGAGGGCGCCTGCGCCTCTCGTACCAATCCGCAGTACGCGGTCAGCGCCGTCCGGTGGGCGGTGGCGTGCCGGTGACGCTCGTCACGTTGTTGGCCGTATCGGTCACACGGATGACGACCGCTGCCGGATCCACCGGCTGCTCGAGCTGCAACTCGAAACGCTCGGCGCCGGAATCGGCCAGGCCGTCGAGGGGATACACCGTGCGCCACCGTGCGCCGTCCAGCGAGAACTCCGCCTTCAGCACCGACGAGTCCCCGTCGCGCGCATCGAAGGCGATGGTCGTGCGCTCAGCCGTCCGCTGCGCCGCCGTCACCGTGACCACGGGAGGGGCGTTGTCGATCTCGAACGCCGTGCTCTCCAGATAGCCCGTCAGCGCAAGGTCTGGCGCATTGGTGGCGGCGTCCGACGCCCCGACACGCAACACGTAGCGACCATTCGGTACCGACGTCGTGTCCCAGACGAGCATGGGCTCGGCCAGGTCCTGCCGGATCGCACGCCAGACCGTCTCCCCCTCCCGTCGATATTCCACCGCGTACCGCAACTCGTCGCCGTTCTCGTCCTCGGCGCGCCAGATGAAGGTCATGAGCCCCTTCTGGTACATGCGCCGGCCGAGGGCGGGTCCGGCCTGCGCCGTGTTGGCCTGATTCTGGGCGGCCGCCAGCCGCTGTTCGGCGGAGAGGCCGTCGAAGCCGGCAATCTCAGGGTCGGCGGGGAAGGGGCGCTGGAAGACCGTGCCGGGCGGATGGATGGTGATGGCACTCACCCGTGGGCGGGCGTTGCGGGGCAGGTACGAGGCCCCGACCGAGGTCAGGACGGGCGACCCGCCGCCGCCCGCGGTCAACACGGCGCGCCATCGCGAGCCCCCGCGCGCGGTACCTGC
>JABFRY010000182.1 GCA_013140955.1 Acidobacteriota bacterium | reverse complement strand
CTGTTGCAGGTCCTCGACGCGGACGGCAACGGCACGCTCACCGAACAGGAATTCGTCGAGGGCGCGGCAGATCTGCTGCGCGACGCCCGGGGGCACCGTGCGCACCGGGCGCACCATCATGGCCGCGGCCACCGGGACGACGACGGCGTCAGGCGCGCAGGCCAGGACGACACCAGGGCCAACGGCAATGAGGGACTGGGCGAAGGGCGCCGGGTGCGTCGTGAAGAGCGCCTGCGCGACACGCTGACCGATCTGTTCGCACGCCTCGATGGCAACGGCGACGAGGGTGTGGATGCGGGCGAACTGACCTCCGCACTCGAGCAGGTGGCCTCGCGGCATCGCCGGGGCCCGCAGGAGGGCCCGGCGCCCGTGGAGGAGACCGCGCCCGTTCCGGACGGTGGCACCACATCCGCCTCGGCCGCGGGCGCCTCCGGCAACGCCACCAACGCCGCTGGCAGCACGCCGGCCGTGGCCGCCGCCGGCGTCACCGCACCACTCGAACAGGTCAGCGCGGAACCAGACGACAGCGTGACGCCGCCGGCCACCGATGCCGGAGCACAGACGATCCAGCCCTCGAGCCAGAACGGTCCCACGACATCGTTCAGTTTCGTGTCCATCGCCATCCGCCAGTACACGACGGTCAGTCTCACGGCGCAGTACGGCAGCCAGTCGCTCAATACGGCGGCCTGACGGACGCGTGGCCGCACGGTCCGGGCGCGGGTCTGCCGCCTGGCCCCTCGCCTACTCCGGCAGCGCGAACACGATCAGCGATTCCGAACCCTCCGGCGCCGGGTCGTCCAGCGCGCTCGCCCCAGCGGCCGTGATCGCGACGTACTGACGGCCGGTGCGGCCCAGGTACGTGATTGGCACGGCGTGGGCACTCATCGGCAGCTGCGTCACCCAAAGCTCGCGTCCCGTGCGCGAGTCGAAGGCACGGAAGCGCCGGTCGTTGCTCGCGCCGATGAACACGAGCCCACCCGCCGTGGTGATGGGGCCGCCCATGTTCAGCCGACCCGTCCGCTGCCGCGCCTCGGGCAGTTCCTCGGTGATGCCGAGCGGCACCTGCCAGGCAATTTCGCCGGTCGCCACGTTCACGGCCACGAGCTGCCCCCAGGGCGGACGCTGGCACGGCCAGGCGTCCTCGCCGGAGCCGACGATGTTACCCGGGCCATCGGGGGTGCCGTCGTGCCACTGGAAGCGGGACGTCGTCCCAACCACGCTGTTCCGGACCATGCGCGTCTGGCCCCCGGCGCCCTCGCGCGATTCGATCCACCCGAGGCTCGCTTCGTCCATCGTGTTCACGAAGACGTAGCCCAGCGACGGGTCGGAGGCCGTGCCGCCCCAGTTGGCCCCGCCCACGGACCCGGGAAACAGCACGGTGGAGCGCCCGTCGGTTCGCGGCAGGTACGGCGTGAAGGGTCCCGCGTTGTACAGGCCGCCGCTGCGCTCGGCCAGGGCGCGGCAGAAGGCAGCATGCGCCTCGGTGGTGTCAGCCGCGGTCACCAGGTCTCCCGGGGCGAACTGCACGCGCGCGATGGGGCCGGGCTTGACCGGAATGGGCTGCGTCGGTGAACTCTGCTCGC
Organism: Acidobacteriota bacterium; assembly: GCA_013140955.1. Lineage (GTDB taxonomy): Bacteria > Acidobacteriota > Vicinamibacteria > Vicinamibacterales > UBA2999 > JABFRY01. The sequence continues at coordinate 2,019 of JABFRY010000182.1, read as the reverse complement.
CGGGCACCGGGCTCGACGGCACGGGGCGTTCCTCGATGCCGAAGAGGGGCTCGCCCGTGACGCGGTTGAGGATGTACAGGTAGCCGGTCTTGCCGGCCTGCGCCAGTGCCGGCACGCGCGTCCCGTTCACGGTCACGTCGATCAGCCCGGGCGGCGCCGGCAGATCGTAGTCCCACAGATCGTGATGCACGGTCTGGAAGTGCCAGCGGTAGGCGCCGGTGGCCGCGTCGAGCGCGACGATAGAGTTGGCGTAGAGGTTGTTCCCGGCGCGGGCGCCGCCGTAGTAGTCGGGCGTCGGGCTGTCGAAGACGGCGTAGACAGTGCCGCGCGCCGCGTCGATGGTGAGCGAGAACGTCCAGGCGATGGGCGCTGCCGTCTGCCAGCTGTCGCCCGCCCACGTCTCCTGCGCGCGCTCGGCCGGCTGCGGCACCGACCGGAACTCCCAGACCCTGCCCCCGGTGCGGGCGTCGTAGGCGCGCACGGCGCCTGGGGCGCCGTTGGAGCCCACGATCAGCAGCGACCCGTACAGGGTGGGTGCGGACTGATAGGGGCTCTCGAGCGCCACCTCGCCGACGACGTCGTCCTCGACCCCGAACGCGCGCACGGGCTCGCCCGTCGCCGCATCGAGCGCCAGCAGCCGCAGCCCGGCGGTCACGAACAGACGCGGTCTGATGGTCCCGTCGCCCGGCCAGTAGGTCACGCCACGCCGCGACGGGCTGCCGCCCGTGATCTCGCGGCGCCAGATCTCGCGCCCCGTGTCGCCGTCGAGCGCCAGCACCGCCGAGTGGGTGGCGTAGTACAGCACGCCGCCGATGACGATGGGGGTGAACTCACTCCCGCCGGTGATGGACCCGGTGGTGGGGTGCCGGCCGAGCGGCAGCGTCCAGGCGGTCGTGAGGCGGCCGACATTGCCGGTGTCGATCTGGCGCAGGGGCGAATGCCGGGATCCGGCAAGGTCGCGGTTGTACATCGGCCAGTCGGCCGCTGGCGCGGTCCCCGCATCCTGCGCCCCCGGCGCAACGCCCACGGCCAGGGCCGCGGCAACGAGCATCCACCACCTGCGCATCTGGTCCCCTCCCCGGCGATTCGAGCGCGCGTGCGAAGATGCCCGAGCGGTCGCCGACCAGCGGCTTGTATTACGCCAGGGCGGGCATGTCAATACTGATATTTCACTCTGTCGCGCCACGCGTGGCGGCGAGTCGCCGAACGACGGACCCGGCGTGCCCCCACTGACGCCGGCGCAGGCCGTGCGACGGATCAACGGCGAACGCCTGGCGCTGCTCGGATGGTCGCGGGCCATCCTGCTGCAGCTGGCCCATCCGCTCATCGCTGCCGGCGTGGCAACGCACAGTGGCTTCCGCGCCACGCCCTGGGCGGCAGCCGCGAGACTGCGCCGGACGGTGCAGGCCATGGTGTCGTTGACCTTCGCCGACGAGCAGGAGCGGATCGCGACCATCGCCCGGATCCGCGCCGTGCACGATCGTGTGCACGGGACCCTGCCCGAGGCCGTGGGGCCGTACCCGGCCGGCACGCCGTACACCGCCCACGACCCGGCGCTGCTCGCCTGGGTGCATGCCACCCTCCTCGAGTCGATCGTGCTGGCCTACGAACGCTTCGTCGAACCCGCCCCGTCGACCCTCAGGGATGCCTTCTGCGACGGGGCAGCCTGGAGCGCCGTGGCCCTGGGTGCGGAGGCGTCATCCGTCCCGCGCACCTGGGCCGCACTCCACGCGCAGCTGGCCGCGGTGCAGGCGTCAGGTGTCCTGGCCGTGGGTGCCGAGGCCCGCGCGGTTGCCGCCGCCGTGCTCACGCCCCGCGCCGGCATCGCCGGGGTGATGCTGGCGCCCATGACGGGGGTGAACCGCCTGATCACGCGCGGGACCCTGCCCGGTGGCGTGCGGGCGCAGTACCGCTTCGACTGGACCGACCGTGATGCGCGGCGGCTGGAGCGGGTGTCGCGGCTCGTGCGATTGGCGCGAGGCGCCCTGCCCTCCCGCGCGGCACGGTGGCGCGCGGGAG
>JABFRY010000444.1 GCA_013140955.1 Acidobacteriota bacterium | reverse complement strand
CCCCCACGCACGCCGGCCGCCAGGGCCGTACCCGAGCCGGCGGCGCCGCGCGAGGGCACCGCTGACTCGCTCGAAGTCGATCTGTCGGGTATGCTGGCGGAACTCGAGGGCGACGCGTCCGAAGAGGTGCTCCTCGACGATGCGGCGCCATCCGGGACGGAGGACGGAGATCTCGAGTCCGTCTTCGCCGGGATGCGCGCGCGCGTGGCGTCGGTTCCGGGTGAGTCTCGTGCGGCCGACCAGTACGAGCGGGCCCTGCGGTATCTCGAGCGGGGACGAGTCGAGGAAGCCATCGTGGATCTCCAGGTTGTGTTTCGCCAGCCGACGCTTCGCTTCAGGGCCGCCGAGCGGCTCGGGAGCGTGCATGCCCGGCGCGGCGATCTGCGCACGGCCGTCGAGTGGTTCGAGCGCGCCGCCGAGGCGCCCGCCCCGTCCGGGGATGAAGGGTCGGCCCTGCTGTACGAGCTTGCCGATGCCCTCGAGCAGCTCGGCGAACACCGCCGCGCGCTGGCCGTCTTCATGGAACTCGAGAGCGCCGCGCCTGGTTATCTCGACGTGCAGGAGCGGATTGCGCAGCTGGGTGCCGCGCAGGCAGGAGGCCAGGGCGGGTGAGCCGGGTCCTGCTGTCGGCCCTCTTCCTCGAGTTCGGTGCGGTGCTGGTCGTGGCTCCCTGGTCGGCGTTCTGGGACAGGAACTACTTCGGAGAGGCCCTGCCGCTGCTGGACGCGCTGGTGACGAACAACTTCGTTCGCGGCGCCGTGTCGGGCCTGGGCCTGGTCAACCTGAGTGCGGGCCTGGTGGAACTGTTGTCCCGCTGGCTCGTGCCGTCGGTGGCCCCGGAGATCCGACCCGGCCGCGGGTGAACGCGCCTGTCCAATCCGCGAATGACCGAGAAATTCGGGTCGCCCCCCTATAGTCCACCTGTCATTTTGCCGAGTCTAGGAGCAGGGAGCCAGGCGTGGCGCCGGTAATCTGCCTGGTCTCCGAGCGGCGACGTCTGGCGTCGCGGGGTGCGACGCTGCCGGACCTGGTGGCCGGGGCCGCGGCGGCCGGCGTGCACCTGGTGCAGGTCCGGGAGCCGGATCTCACCGCACGCGAACTTTCTGCCCTCGTACGGCGGTGCGTCGACGCGGTGGCCGGGACGCACGCGCGCGTCGTCGTGAACGACCGGCTGGATGTGGCCCTCGAGGCGGGCGCCCATGGCGTCCACCTGCGGGGGACATCGTTTGCCGCGCGGGGACTCCGGGCGCTCGTGCCGCCGGGTTTTCTGATCGGACGGTCGGTGCACGACGCGCACGAGGCCGGCGAGCTCGGTGGGCCGGGTGACGTCGACTACATCGTCGCGGGCACCGTGTTCCCGACGTCCTCGAAGCCCGGACGCGCGGCGGAGGGCGCCGGATGGCTCGCGGCAGTCGTCGCCGCCACCACGGTGCCCGTGCTCGCCATCGGGGGCGTCACCCTCGATCGGGTGTCGGACGTGGCTCGGAGCGGCGCGGCGGGTCTGGCCGCCATCGGCCTGTTTGCCGGGGCCGAGGACGTCCGGGCCGTGGTGCAAGGTGTTCACGAGCGGTTCGTCCACACGTCACGCGGATTCTGAGAGTTGAGGCAGGCATGGCAGCCCAGCAGACGGCTGACGACTTCGGCCCACGACTGAAGCGGGCTCGCGACCAGCGGGGGCTGTCGCTGCGACAGATCGCCGATCGCACGAAGCTATCGGTCCGGTCGCTCGAGGCGCTCGAACGCGACAAGGTGCGGGAGCTTCCGGGCGGCATCTTCGTCCGCTCCGTGGTGCGAGCCTACGCCGCAGCCGTGGGTCTCGACCCGGAGACCACGGTCCAGGAGTTCCTGGCCACGTTCCCCGACGACACGCTGGCGGTGGGCAGTCCCTATGTGGCGGACTCCGTACGGCAGGGAGAAGCCCGGGAGGACCGGAGTCGCCGCATTGGCACCTGCCTGCGTGCGGGGGTGGCTGCGGTAATGGTGGCCGGAGCCCTCCTGGGCGCCGTCCTGGCGGTTCGCACCCTGGGTGCGCCTCAGATGCCGGTGGTGGCGGCACCGGCCACACCCGACCTGGCCCCGCGCGTGAGCGCCTCGGCTGGGCCCGTGCAGGAGGCCGATGATCCGGGCATGGTGTTCGAGATTCGCGCGCGCATGCCGACGAGCGTGGCGGTCGCCATCGACGGGCGCGTGGCCGAGTCGAGAACCGTCGGCGCCGGAGAGCGCCTCGTGGTCACGGCAGATCAGCGTCTCACCCTGACGGCGGCCGACGCCGGGGCGCTGCAGTGGACGATCAACAGCCAGCCGGCCGTGTCGCTCGGCGCGCGGGGCGAGCCCCGCACCGTGCGGGTGGACCGTGCCAACTATGCGGACTTCCTGGCCCTGCCGTAGAACCCCACCCGCATGAGGCACGACATCGACACCGTCAGCGGCCCGCGGCCCACGACGCCCCTGCCCGTGGTGTCCCGGCGCTAGCATGGACGCCTTTCGCACCCCGTTTCTCGATTTCTTCCGTCGTGGAGAGGTGGCGCGCGACATCCGGCTCGTGGCGGCCCAGGGCGCGCTGGCCCCCCGCGCGCACGAGCAGCTCGCGTTGCTGGTGCTACTGGTCGGTGACGCCGACGCGGAGGTGGCGATGACCGCCGAGCACACGCTCCAGAGCATTCCCGCGCCGGCCCTGGCCGCCTTTCTCGCCCGTTCGGACGTGCCGACCGAACTCCGGGCCTTCTTCGCCGAACGCGGCGTGCTGCCGTCGACCACCGCCGTGGCCGCCGACGTCACCCTGCCGCTCGTGGACGCCGCGCCGGAGCCGCCCCCGGAGCCGGAGGGGGTGGAGGCCGACGGCGACACCGATCGCCTGACGTCCACGCTCAGCCGGATCGCGGCGATGTCGCCGATTCAGCGGATCTCGCTGGCCCTCAAGGGCACGAGGGAGGAGCGTGCCGTGCTGATCCGGGACTCGAACAAGCTGGTGTCGATGGCGGTGCTGAGCAGCCCGAAGATCGGGGAGAGCGAGGTGGAGTCCATCTCCAAGATGGCCAACGTCTCCGAGGAGGTCCTGCGCGTCATCGGGGGATCACGCGCCTGGATGAAGAACTACAGCATCGCCGTGTCCCTGGCGAAGAACCCGAAGACGCCGGTGGCGCTCTCGATGAATCTCCTGTCCAGGCTGAACGATCGCGATCTCAAGGCGCTCTGCGCAGATCGCAACGTGCCGGACGTGCTGCGCGTCACGGCCCGCAAGAAGATCGTCGTCCCGCACTAGCGCCGTGTGCGCTGCGGTGTCGCAGCCTGGCTGCCGCCTCTGCAGCCTCAGGACTTCGGTCGCCGCCCCGCCGGCCGCGGGGCGGCCGTGGCCGTGCGCTTCTCAGCCGCCCACTCCGACCGCATCTGCGCCAGGCCGTCCATGTACACCGCGGCCTTCTCCCGTTCGTCCTCGGAGTCGAGGCCGGTGAGCAGATCGATGGCATGGGCCAGGTCGTGCTCGATGGTCCGCTTGGTCGTCTTGAAGTAGATATGGCGGATCGCGGACAGGGCGTCCGCCCCGGACGGACGGCGCCCTCCAGCCTTCACCGAGCCGAGGGACACGAACCCATCCGTCTTCGCCACGTC
>JABFRY010000226.1 GCA_013140955.1 Acidobacteriota bacterium | reverse complement strand
GGCCAGCGCCGGGGCGAGCGTGAAGCGCGTGCGCGGGTCCGGGTTCACGCCGCGCCTTCCTGCCGCGGCGCGACGTCCGACTCGGCATCGCCCACGATCACCTCGCGAATCCTGGCGGCGAAGGCCCGCGCGTCGGCCGTCGAGAGGCCGCTCGTGTCCACCGGGTCGTGCACGACCAGCCGGACGCGACCCGGATAGGTCGCCAGCCGGCCCTTCAGCATCACGTGCCGGCTCCCGACGACCGAGATGTGCACCACGGGAAGGCCCGCTTCGAGCGCCAGGAAGAAGCTGCCGCCCTTGAAGGAGGCCACCCGGCCGGTCGCACTCCGGTTGCCCTCGGGGAAGACGATGAGCGACAGCCCCCGCGCCGTCAGGCGCGATGCCCACCCGAAGATGCGGCTGCGGTCGGGCCGGCTCCGGTCCACGAGCATGTGGCCGGTGCGCCGGAGGTGCCAGCCCAGGAACGGAAAGCTCCCGAGCGACGCCTTGGCGATGATGCGGAGCTGATACGGCAGCGACCAGAACAGGATGGGGATGTCGTAGATGCTCTGGTGATTGGCCACGAACACGTAGGTGCGCCCTGGCACCAGCCGCTCGAGGCCCCGCACCTCCACCCGCACACCGGTCGTCAGCAGGATGAGACGCGACCAGGTCCTGGCGCACCAGTGCGCGAAGTAGCCCCGGTCGTCGAGCAGACTCGACGCGACCGACAGCGTCCCGAGCACGATGGTGTAGACCGAGATGGCGGGAATCAGGAAGAAGACCGTCCGCCACCAGTGAAACGGAGGAACCCTCACGGAAGCACGGGCGAGGGCCTACTTGCCGACCGCGGCCTGGGTGGGCGCCGGGACGGTGCGTGAGCGCCGGTGGCCGTCGCCCTCGAGGGCGGCGGCCGCACCGGGCTGCGCCGACAGGGCCGGGTCCACGAACCGGCCGAAGATCATCTTGCCCGCAGTCGTCTGCAGCACGCTGGTCACCACGATGTCGATGGTCTTGCCAATCATCCGGCGGGCGTTGTCGACGACCACCATCGTGCCATCGTCGAGGTACGCCACACCCTGGTTGTGCTCCTTGCCTTCCTTGAGCACGAACACGTTCATGATCTCGCCAGGCAGCACCACGGGCTTGAGGGCGTTTGCCAGCTCGTTGATGTTGAGCACGGCCACGCCGCGAAGCTGCGCCACCTTGTTGAGATTGAAGTCGTTGGTGACGATCTTACCCTCGAGCGCCCTCGCGAGTTCGATGAGCTTGAGGTCTACCTCCCGCACGTCGGGAAAGTCGAGGTCCGAGATCGACACTTCGATGCCCGACGTCTTCTGGATCTTCTGGAGGATATCGAGGCCGCGGCGGCCGCGATTGCGGCGCGCCGAGTCCGACGAGTCGGCAATGAGCTGCAGTTCCTTGAGGACGAACTGGGGGATGACGAGCGTCCCGTCCACGAAGCCCGACTCGCAGATGTCGGCGATGCGCCCGTCGATGATGACGCTGGTGTCGAGCACCTTGTAGCGGCGGCCAGGACCCGGCGTCCGGAACAGCGCCAGCAGCTTCGCGGGCTCCAGCCAGTCGCCGGTCCTGGCGCCGGCTGCAAGTCCCAGGTAGGGGAGCGCCAGCAGCAGCAGGCCGTCCACGAAGCGCGCGCGTCCCTCGGCGAGGTTGGCCCACTGCATCGCGGCGGTGACCGTCGTGGCGATGACGAGGCCGAGGGCCCCTCCGAGCAGGGCGCCCACGATGCGGCTGATGGCCACGGCGCGCAGGCCGATCTCCAGCCAGAGCGTGAGGCCGCCGAGCGCCGCGCCGATGGCCAGGTTGGGCACGTCGCCGCCGGGCCAGGGCCTCAGTTGCACGGCCGAATAGGCCAGGGCTGCGACGAACAGGATACGGGCGACGACCGACCAGGCCATGCGGAGGGCTCCTGAATGATTGGTGCCGCGAAAGATTCGTGAACCTTAGAGCCGACGGGTCGGAAAATCAAGTCAAGAGCGCATCGAGCGCCTCCGCGACGCTGGCGATGCCGATCACCTCGCAGCCCTCCGTACGCGCGTCCCCGGCGGGGTCGGCGTTGGCCGCCGGCAGCAGGATGCGCGTGAAGCCCATCTGGCCCGCCTCCCGGATGCGCAGTGCGGCGTTGGGCACGCCCCGGATCTCCCCGCTCAGACCCACTTCGCCGAAGACCGCCGTGGACGGCGCCAGGGCGCGGTTGCGCAGGCTGGAGGCGACTGCGGCCACCACGCCGAGGTCGGCGGCCGGCTCGTCCACGGCCATGCCGCCTGCGACGTTCACGAACACGTCATCCCCCGCGAGGCTGAAGCCCGCGCGCTTGTCGAGCACCGCCAGCAGCAGCGACAGGCGATGCGGGTCGATGCCGATGGCCATGCGACGGGCGGTGCCGTAGGAACTGGTGCTGACCAGGGCCTGCACCTCCACGAGGATGGGGCGCGAGCCCTCCATGCAGCACAGCACCGCGGAACCCGGCGTGTCCTTGGCGCGCTCCGACAGGAACAGCTGCGAGGGGTTCGGCACCGGGCGCAGGCCTGTGCCGGTCATCTCGAACACTCCGAGCTCGCTCACCGCGCCGAACCGGTTCTTGACGGCCCGGACGACGCGCTGGGAGTGATGCCGCTCGCCCTCGAAGTAGAGCACCGTGTCCACGACGTGCTCCAGAACCTTGGGACCTGCCAGGGCGCCGTCCTTCGTCACATGGCCGACCAGGACCGTCGGGATGTTGCGTCCCTTGGCGGCGAACAGGAGCTGGGTGGCGGCCTCGCGCACCTGGCCGATACTGCCAGGGGCCGACTGGAACTTCATCGAGAACACCGTCTGGATCGAATCCACGATGACGAGCGCCGGCTTCAGCCGGGCAATCTCCTCGAGGATCTTCTCGAGACACGTCTCCGCCAGCAGGTAGAGGGGCGCCGCACCCACCCCCAGCCGCTCGCCGCGGCTCTTGATCTGGTGTTCCGACTCCTCGCCGGAGGCGTAGAGCACCGGCCCGACCGTCCGGGCGAAGTGGGCCGCGGCCTGGAGCAGGAGCGTGGACTTGCCGATGCCCGGCTCTCCGCCGAGCAGGACGAGAGACCCCGGCACGACGCCTCCACCGAGCACCCGATCGAACTCCCCGATGCCCGTGGACAGCCGGATGGCGCTCGAGATGGAGACGTCGGCGTAGAGGCGTGCCGACGACCCGACCCCCGGCATCGCGTACCGATGGCCCTCGGCGGCCGCGGGCTCGGATACCCGCTCCTCGACGATCGAGTTCCAGGCGCGGCACTCGGCGCACTGCCCCATCCACTTCGGGGCCTGCGCCCCGCACTCCTGACACACGAAGACCGGCTTGCCCGCCTTCATGCCCCCTCGGCCTCCGGCGCCGTCGAGGATGCACGCCCTCGCGCCGGTCCGGGCATGACGTCCGCCGCGCCCTCCTGCCGGGCCCCGCTGTACTCACGTTCGATCCGGGTGCCGATGCGGCAGACGATCTCCCACGGGATGGTGCCGATGGCGGCGGCCATCTCGCGGACGTCGATCCGCGCCTGGGCGTCGCCCTGCCGGCCCAGGAGCACGACCTCGTCGCCGGGCTCGACCTCGAGGCCAGTGACGTCGGCGGCGAGCATGTCCATCGACACGGCGCCGACG
>JABFRY010000246.1 GCA_013140955.1 Acidobacteriota bacterium | reverse complement strand
CTGCCGTGCGCGTGACCGCCAGGTGAACTCCAACCTCCTCCGCGGCGTTCGAGCCGTCATCCAGGCCGACTCCGACCCTGCCCGACAGGTGCTCTTCGACAACCTGTCCCGGTCGCACGTGTCGGTCCGCCTCGCCCATGGCCTGCACGAGCGTCTCGGGCACGGCTGGGCGGGTGCGCTCTTCGTCTGCGGCTATGGCCTGGCCACCTACCTGCGCATCGCCCCGCCCCGCGCCCGCGGCGCGCGCGTGCTGGCCGTGGCGAAGCACGCCAACGCGCGGCGCCAGATCGCCCGCGTGCTGGCGTGGGTGGGCGACGTGGACGGCGCCTCCGTACGCACCGGCACGCGGGCACTGGGCCTGGAGAGCGTGCGCGCCTTCGGTCTGCTCCTGGTCGGTGGACGGATCCCGACGGCTTACCGCATCGTGCGGCGGCTCGACGCGCGGCACGGGTTCCTGGTGGCCTGCCGGGGTGCCGACGTCCTGGCGTGGTACGCACGGATGCACGCCATCCTGGTCCGTCGACGCCCCGGGGCGGTGCTGGTGTCGAGCGACGCGCAGCCGGAGGAACTGGGGTGCGCCGCGGCGGCGCGGGCGCTGGGCGTGCCGACCGTGTTCGTCTCGCACGCGTATCCCACGCCCTACCTGCCGCCGCTCGACTTCAGCCTCTCGATCCTGGAAGGGGAGGCCGCGCTCGACATCCGGCGCCAGCGCGGGCCGATTCGCGGACAGGTGCTGCTGGCGGGCGTGGAGGGGGAGTCGGCGCCGCTCGAGGTGGGACGCTTCGAGGCGCCGAACCCGGTCGTGGGCATCTTCACGCCGAAGGCGTTGTCCTGGGAGACGCTGTCGGCCATCGTGGACGATTGCCGCCGTCACTTCCGTGCCCGTCGCATCCTCATTCGCTGGCATCCGAGCATGCTCGAGCCGCCGGGGCTGTCGCACCTGTTGACGGATCCCGCCGGTGTCGAGGAGAGCCCGCGCACGGCGTCGCTCGCCGAGGTGGCGGGGCAATGCGACTGGGTGGTAGCCGGCGAGAGCAGCAACGTCCACCTGCAGGTGTTGAAGCTCGGCATCCCCACGGTGTCGGTCAAGGGGCTGGGTCTGTATCCCGAGAGCCGCGCGGATCTCTACGGCTTCAGCGCCGGTGGCATCATCTTCCCTCCGGTCGCCTCGCTGCGCGAGATCCGCCCCGACGATCTGCGGGCCTTCTTCTCCGACTGCTGGCGCACGCGGTTTGCCCGCTACGACGCCTCGTACCTGCGTCCTCACGCGTCCATCGGCGCCGAGGTGCGTCGTGCCGTGCGCGCACTGCTCGACGGCCGGGCGCAGGCAGGACAGGATGCCTGACACGCACACGGACCTGCTCGAGCCGCCCGCGACACAGGCCTCCGGCTGGAGGCGCCGCGCTGCGGGGCTGGCCGGGCTGCTCGTGAGCGGCGGCCTGCTGGCCGTGCTCTACCGGAGCATCGACGCGCGGCTGGTCGGTGAAGCCCTCGCGCGTTCGAACCCGTCGTGGCTCATCGTCTCGGTGGGCCTCATCCTGCCCATCACGGTCGTCCGCGCTTTCCGCTTTCTGTGGGTGGCACCGCCTGGCGCGCTGCCGGGGGCGGCCGAGGCGCTGCGCCTGACGCTCGTGTCGAGCGCGCTCAACGTGTTCCTGCCCGCCAAGACCGGCGACCTGGTCAAGAGCTACTTCCTGGCGAACCGCGGGACGACATCCCCCGGCGTGGCGGTGGCCGTGGTGGCCTACGAACGCTTCTGCGACATGTTCGCGCTCATCGCCTGGTGCCTCGTGGCGTGGGCGATTGCGCGGCCCGTCACACCCGGTGTGCCCCTGGCGTTCTGGGGCCTGCTGGCCGTGGTCGGCCTCGGCTGCCTGGTGCTGGTACTGTCCGAGCGCATGGGTGCGGCGCTGTGCGCCGCTGTGGAGCGCGCGCTGCCGTCGGCGCGCTTCCGCACACTGCACGCGCTGGCCAGTGGATGGCCCGGGCTGCTGCGCCTGCTGCGGGGCCGCCGGCTGGGCATCATCGGATTCTCGCTGGGCCTCTGGCTGGCTCACCTGTTCCAGATCTGGCTCTTCACCGTGGCGCTCTCGGTGGACGTGCCGCTTGCGGTGTCGATGAGTCTCACGGGCGTGGCACTGATGGCAGGTCAGCTGCCGCTGACCGTGGCCGGGGTCGGCACGCGGGACGTGGCGCTCGTCGTGCTGATGGCGCGCTACATTCCGCCGCAGACGGCAGCGGCGCTCGGCGTGCTGGTCGCGAGCCGCAACCTGCTGCCGCCGCTCTTCGGCGTACCGCTGATGCGTGCCTATCTCACGACCGTGGTGGCCGATGCGCGCCGCTGGCGCCAGCAGGTGGGGGCGGGCAGATGGCGGGTCGAGTGAGCGTGCCGGCAGGCGACGGCGCGAGGCCGTCCGGCCCTGCCGGCGGGGCGCGCATGGGATGGACGGTGCCGCTGGCTGGCCGTCGGCTCGATGTGGTGTTTCTGCTCGTGCTGCTCATCGGTCTTGGCGTCCGCGTCCAGCTTGGTTCCGGGCGTCCCTACGTCCACGACGAGGAGAACACGGCCATCCCGCTCGCGCGCACGCTGTCGTTCGCGCCGGGCTATCTCAACCTGCCACTGCGGGGCGAGAACCATGGGGCGCTGCCGGCCTACATCGTGCGGGCGAGCAGCGCGCTCTTCGGAACGAGCCGCCTGGGCTACCGGGGGCTGCACGTGCTGGGCGGCCTGCTTGCCGTATGTCTCGTCTACGCGATCGCGCGCCAGTGGCACGGCCTCGTGGCCGCGCGATGGGCCGCGGCGCTCCTCGCGTTCAACGAGTACTTCCTGGACGTCTCGTCCCGGGCCACCGCGCACGTGCCGCACCTGCTGCTCGCGTGTACGGCCATCTGGGCGGTGAGCCGCTTCCTGCGCACCGAACGCCCCGTCTACCTGTACGCCACCGGCCTGGCGCTGGGCGTGGCCTTCTACGCCAAGGAGCACTCGGCACTGCTGCTGCCGTTGTTCTTCCTGGCGCTGCTGCAGACGTCGCAGCGGCGCTGGCTGCTGCGCCCGCGCGCGTGGGTGGCGGTGGCGGTCTTCGCGCTGTGCCTGCTGCCGGACGTGGCGTGGAACCTGCGCACCGACCCTGAGGCCGCCGCCGTGGACTACGCAGGCCAGACGGTCGGCCAGGCCACCTACGCCAGCCACCTGCGGCGCATCGGCGGACTGGGCCTGTCGCCGTACCCGTTGATGTTCTACGCCAGGCCGGTCGTGCAGGCCGCCAGCCGCCTCACCACGGGCGCGCCGCTCGCCGATGCCACGCCCGAATACCAGTCGATGAACCCCGTGCTCGGCCTGTTGCTGCTCGCAGGTGTGCTGGCAACGCTGCGCCGGCCGCGCGGCGTGCCCGATGTCGGCCGCCTCCTGCTCACCGTCTTCTGCGGCATCGTCGTGTTCTTCACCCTGATCCGGCCGGGGAGCCCCCCGGGCCGCCTCGACCCGGTGAGCTGGATCTGGGTGGAGGTCTCGATGTTTCCGGCGGTCGTGCTCGCCGGCGGGTGGCTGGCCGGCCTCACGGGTCCGCGGCGCATCGTGGCGTGGGGCGTGACAATCGCCGCCCTGGCGTACGCCGCGGACCCGTGAGGCCGGCC
>JABFRY010000451.1 GCA_013140955.1 Acidobacteriota bacterium | reverse complement strand
GCGGGCCGCCGCCACGATGTCGTGGGAGGTGGGACCGGGCGGCTTGTCGACGACCAGCACGCCTTCGGGCGGCGCCTGTGTCAACGCGCGGCGTCTCCGCCTGCGGCGCACGGGGCGCGCTCGACGCGGTGAAGGCGCAGTTCCTCGCCCTGGTGGTCCACGAGATCGAGCGCGCCCCGTGCGCCGCAGCCTGAGGCGTTCACGTGCCCCCCGCCGCCGAATCCCTTGGCGACCACGTTCACGTTCACCGCGCCCTTGGACCGCAGGCTGACCCGCCACTCGCCGGGCGCATCCTCCTTGAAGAAGGCCACCGCCTCGATGTCCTTCACGGTGAGGGGCATGTTGACGAGGCCCTCGGTGTCCTCGTAGGTCGCGCCGCACGCGTCCACGAGCGCCTGATCCACGGACATCAGCGCGAGGCGTCCGCTGGGGTCCAGCTCCATCCGGTTGAGCACGGCGCCGAACAGCCGGAGCCGGCCGAGCGTATTGCTGTCGAAGACGCTCCGTGCCACCCACTGCGGATCGACGCCCGCCTCCAGGCACTGTCGCGAGATGTCGAACGTCCGCGCCGAGATGCTGGAGTAGTGGAACGACCCGGTGTCGGTCAGCACCGCCAGGTACACGTGGGTGGCAATCTCGCGGGTGAGCGGCACGCCCAGGGCCTGCACCAGGTCGAAGACCATCTCGCCGCAGGCCGCCGCCGAGATCTCGAACCAGTTCAGGTGCCCGTACATCGTGTTGCCGGGGTGGTGGTCGATGTTGATGACGAACCCCTGGTCGAGCCCCGCCACCCCCGTGCGTCCGAGGTCGCCGCACTCCATCACCAGGACGGCGTCGCCCGGGTCTGCCACGCGGTCGGTGACCTCGATGTCGCCCACGCCGGGGAACACGGCCAGCGGGCCCGGCGCGGCGTCGCGGAACACGACACGCGCCTCTTTGCCGAGCGCGCGCAGGGCATAGGCCATCGCCACGGCCGACCCGATGGCGTCACCGTCCGGGCGTACGTGCGAGGTGCAGATGAAGCGATCCCGCTGGCGGATGGCCGCCACCACCTGGTCGAGGGTCGCCGGGTCAGTCTTCGTGCTCGTCGGGCCTGTCGTGGGCGTCATGGGACGTGTCCGGCTCCTCGGGCGAGGAAGCCGCGAGGGCCTCCTCCTGTGCATGCAGGTCGCGCAGGATCTGCTCGATGCGGTCCTGGTGGCCCACCGATTCGTCGAAGCGAAACTCCAGCTCAGGGACCCGCCGCAGGCGAAGCCTGGCGCCGAGATGCCGCCTGAAGAAGGGCGTGGCGCGCTCGAGAGCCTTTTCGGTCTCGCGCCTGGCTTTCGCATCGCCCATGGACGTGTAGTAGGCGCGGGCCACCTGCAGATCCGGCGACACCTTCACCCGCGTCACCGTGATGAAGCCGATGCCGGGGTCGTGGACGGTGCCGCGTGTGAGCAGCTCGCTGATCTCCTGGCGGATCTGGTCGGCGACGCGCTCCTGACGATGTCCCTGGGCCATGCTGTGCGTGCTCCTGCCGCGCGGGACGTTCCGGTCAGGTCAGCAGCTCGACCTGCGTCCGCGTGATGAGTCCGGGCCACGCACGCTCGATCGCATCGACCGCGGCGGAGAGTTCCTTCTCCACCTGCACGCCCGTGCCCGAGACGCCGACCACGGCCAGTCCTGCCCGCTGCCAGAGGTCGGTGTACTCGACTTCCGCCACCGCCACGTTCAGCGCGTGCAGCCGGTCCTTGACGCTCCGCAGGACCATGCGCTTGTCCTTGAGCGACCGGGCGTGCGGAATGTGGAGCTCGACGGTGAGCAGACCGACGACCACCGGCGGGCTGCGGCCGCGCGACTACGCGCTGGCCGCCACCTTCTGCATGGTGAAGACCTCGATGATGTCGCCGACCTTCACGTCGTTGTAGCGCTCGAGGCCGATGCCGCATTCCATGCCGGACCGCACCTCGCTCACGTCGTCCTTGAAGCGGCGGAGGGAGCCGATGCGTCCCTCGTGCACCACCACGTTGTCGCGCAGCAGGCGCACCTGCGTCTCGCCGCTCCGCGTGACCTTGCCGTCGGTGACGAGGCACCCGGCGATGGCGCCGATCTTCGGCACCTTGAAGACCTCGCGCACTTCGGCGGCTCCGAGACGCACCTCCTTGAAGGTGGGCTCGAGCATGCCCTCCATGCCCTTCTTGATCTCCTCGGTCACGTTGTAGATGACCGAGTGCAGGCGGACGTCCACGCTCTCCCGCTCCGCGACGTCGGCCGCGTTGCGATCGGGCCGGACGTTGAAGCCGATGATGATGGCGTTGGACGCCGACCCGAGCAGCACGTCCGACTCGTTGATGGCGCCGACGCCCGACCGGATGATCCGGATCTTCACCTTCTCGTCCGAGAGCTTCGTGAGGGTATCGCTCAGCACCTCGGCCGAACCCTGCACGTCGGCCTTCACGATGAGGGGCAGTTCCTTGACACTGCCCTCGGCGATCTGCTGCTGGAGCGACTGGAGGGTCAGGCGGCTGCCCCGGGCACCGAGCGCCCGCTCCTTGGCCTGGGTCTGCCGGAAGGTCGCGATCTGACGGGCCTTGGCGGCATCCGCCACGGTCTGGAACAGGTCGCCCGGCTGCGGCAGGTCGGTGAGGCCGAGCACCTCCACCGGCGTGGCCGGGCCCGCCGACCGGGTCGGCTTGCCGCGGTCGTTGATGAGGGCGCGCACCTTGCCGACCACGAGGCCGGCGATGAGGTTGTCGCCCACGTTCAGCGTGCCGTCCTGGACGAGGACCGTGGCCACGGGGCCCCGCCCGCGGTCCAGCTTGGCTTCGAGCACCGTGCCGGACGCGCTGCGCTTGGGGTTGGCCTTGAGTTCGAGGATGTCGCTCGACAGCAGGATCATCTCGAGCAGCTGATCGAGGTTTTCCCGCTTCTTGGCCGACACCGGCACCATGACCGTGTCGCCGCCCCAGTCCTCGGGCACCAGGCCCAGCTGGGCGATCTCACGCTTGACGTTGTCGGGGTTCGCCCCCGGCTTGTCGATCTTGTTGATGGCGACGACGATCGGGACGCCCGCCGCCCTGGCGTGATCCACGGCCTCGCGCGTCTGCGGCATCACACCGTCGTCGGCGGCAACCACCAGCACGACGACGTCGGTGACCTTGGCGCCGCGTGCGCGCATCAGGGTGAACGCCTCGTGACCCGGCGTGTCGAGGAAGACCACGCTGCGCCCGGAGCCCACGTCCACGTGGTACGCCCCGATGTGCTGTGTGATGCCGCCGGCCTCGCGCTCGGCGACCCGGGTCTCGCGGATGGCGTCGAGCAGCGACGTCTTGCCGTGGTCCACGTGACCCATCACCGTGACGACCGGTGCGCGAGTGACCACGTCTTCGGCGCGCGACTCGTCCGCTTCGCTGACGCTGACCTCTTCCTCGAAGCTCCGCACCGCGATCTCGGCGCCGAACTCCCGCGCCACGTCCTTCGCCACGTCGATGTCGACGGTGCTGTTGATCGTGAGCATCAGGCGCTTGTTGAGCAGCTTCGCGAGCACGTCCTTCACGCGCACTTCGAGCTTGTCGGCCAGATCCTTGACCGTCATGCCCTCGGCGAGCGTGATCTGCCGCGTGATCGGCGGGGGAGGCGCGGGCGCCGCCGGCA
>JABFRY010000271.1 GCA_013140955.1 Acidobacteriota bacterium | reverse complement strand
AGCGACGTCTGCGCTGACACGTCCAGGCCATCCGTCCGGCTCGCGTCCGGCGGGCCGCGACCTATTGGCCCATCAGGGACACGCGCAGGACTTCCAGCGCGTTGAAGCCGGCGTGGCTCACCACCGGCCCCACCGAACTCCGCCGTCGCACGTAGACGATCGCCCACGCCATGCCGAGCAGGCCCGTCGTCAGCACGGCGTGCCAGCCCTGCACGAAGTGGCCGAGGCCGAAGGCCACGCTGAGCACCAGCACGCCGACGGTGGTGCCCCCCAGGTACTGTTCCACCCGGTGGAGGAGGAAGGCGCGCTGCAGTTCCTCCCGGACCCCGCCTGCCAGGATCACCACCAGGCCGAAGAGCGCCACCGAGCCGGCTTCGCCCGGCAGCATCTGTTCGAGCGGGTTCCCGTCCGGGCTGCGCAGGCCCGGCGCCAGGACCCGCAGGGCGTTCAGCAGCAGGACGACGACGACGAAGATCCCCGGAATGCTCAGCAGGCCGAGCATCGCCTCCCGCCCGGGCGGTCGCGCTCCCAGCCACAGGCTCGAAGGGCGCTCTCCGCGCGCTCGCAGCAGCGCCGCCATCAGGCCGATGAGCAGGGCGGTATCCGCCAGCGACAACGCAACCACGAAGCGGAACGACAGGCCACCGTCCTCCTCGATCGGCCTCCAGCCGAAGGCGCTGAGGGCGAGCGTGATGGCCACCTGGGTGGGGATGCTCGAGCAGAGCACCACCTCGACGAGCGCCGCGAGGCGCGCGCCCAGCGGGATGCCGTGGGGACGGCCCCCGTCAGCAGAATCCAGCGCAACGGCCTGCGCAGGGGCCAGGGTGGGGTCCAGTCCTGGGTCGTCGTCCGGGGCCGGCGTGGAGTCTGCAAGAGGCCTGGCGCCGGGCGTGACTGGTGGGGAAGCCGCCGAATCGTCCGACATCGTCCCCGCACTCTATCCGATTGTCCCGGCGCGACGCCTGAGCGGTCCGGGAGCGGTTCCGCAGGGAGCCTGCACCGGTCCTGCAGCGGACCGCACCGGTGCTACGGGGCCTGCGCAGCCGTGTAGAACGCTGCGCGGCCTGTGCCGCGCGGATTTTCGCCCACCGGCTGTGTCCGGCGGTGGGGTTGGCCCTCGGCCGGGGGTGCGAGGAACCCGCGTCCGGCGCCGGCCGACAGCGGCTGTGCTGGACCGTGTAAAAACGACAGAGTACTATCGCTCGTCAGGTCGCATTGCCGCTCCCGTCCGTGCGACCCGGAGAATGCATGAACGTCAACTCCACTGATCGTGTGCTCGTGGTCGAAGACGAGCCGTCCACGCGGCTGGGACTGACCGAACTGGTGCGCACCTGGGGATACGCCACCGAGTCGGCCGCCGACGGGGAAGAGGCCCTGCGCCGCGTCACCGACTTTCGCCCCTCGATCATCATCAGCGACCTCGTGATGCCGCGCATGGGCGGGCTCGAGCTGTTGCGGGCGCTCAAGGACGAGGGCGGCGACCTCACCATCGTCATCCTCACCGCGCAGGGCACGGTGGAGACGGCTGTCGAGGCCATCAAGGAAGGTGCCTACGACTACCTCACCAAGCCCGTCGAACCCCAGCGCCTCCGCATCCTGCTCGACAAAATCGTGGAGCGCCAGGACAAGATTCGCGAAGTGAAGGTGCTGCGCCGGCAGCTGCGGGAGCAGGGCACCTTCGGTCGCATGATCGGCACGAGCCAGCAGATGCGGCGCGTGTACCACACCATCGAGCAGGCGGCGCCGACCGCCGCCTCGGTGCTGATCTGGGGCGAGTCGGGCACGGGCAAGGAACTGGCCGCGCAGATCCTGCACCAGCTGAGCCCCCGCGCGCAGCTCCCGTTCGTGCCGATCAACTGCGCGGCGATTCCCGAGACCCTGCTCGAGAGCGAGATCTTCGGACACGAGAAGGGCGCCTTCACCGGCGCCATCGACCGGCGCGAGGGCTGTTTCGAACTCGCCGATCGCGGCACGCTGTTCCTGGACGAGATCGCCGAGATGACGCCGGCGACGCAGGTCAAGCTGCTGCGCGTGCTCCAGGAGCGCCGGTTCCGGCGCCTCGGCGGCCGCAACGAGCAGTCGGTGGACGTGCGGGTCATTGCCGCCACCAACGTCAACCCCGCGGAGGCCGTCAAGAGCGGCAAGCTCCGGGAGGACCTCTACTACCGGCTCAACGTGTTCGCCATCGAGCTGCCGCCCCTGCGCTCCCGGAAGGAAGACCTGCCGCTGCTCATCCAGTCGTTCCTCACCGAGTTCAATTCGCGGAACGGCAAGGTGGTCTCCGCGGTGGACGCGGCGGCGATGCGCGTGCTCGAGCAGTACAACTGGCCGGGCAACGTGCGCGAGCTGCGCAACGTGATCGAGCGCGCGGTCATCCTCAGCTCGGGCGACTTCATCGAAGCCAAGCACCTGCCGCCGCTCGTCACCGAGTCGCCCGACGTCGCCAAGCCCACGCTCTCGCTCACGCCCGGCACCACGGTGGAGGAGGCCGAGCGGCAGCTGATCCTCATGACCCTCGAGCACACGCGCGACAACAAGACGCGCGCGGCCGAGATCCTGGGCATCAGCCTGAAGACCCTGCACAACAAGCTGAATCGCTTGCGCGGCCGCATTCCCGGCAAGCGTCAGGAAGAAGAATCGGTGCCGCAGTAGGCTCCACGCATGCGAGTAGGCATCAAGGCCAAGCAGATCGCCGGCGTCACGGTCATCGTGGGGCTGGCGGTCGTGGCGCTGAGCGCGCTGAACCTCACGCGCCTCACCCGTGTGGTGCTCTCCGAGAGCGAGGCACGTGGGCAGTTGCTGGCCAACGCCATCTTCCATCGCGCCCGCCAGGTCGTCACCGGCGCCGAGGCGCCCTACGAGGCGCTGCGCGCCGACCCCGGCCTGCAGTCCATCCTCGAATCGAGCATCTACGGCGAGAGCGTCACCGATGCGGCAATCCTCGACGCCGAGGGCCGCGTCGTCGCGCACAGCGACCCGGCCCGGCTCGGGCAGGTCCAGCCGCAGCGCGACGACCTGGTGGCGCTGGTCACGGGCCGGGCGCTCGATCAGGTGCAGGTCGTCTACGCGCAGGAGGGGCGCACGCTCGAAGTCCGGGTGCCGATGGTGCTCGGCGACGAGGACTTCGGGTCGATCCGGGTTGGCGTGTCCACCCTGCTGATGCGGCAGGAACTCAACGCCTCGCTCCGGCCGGCGCTGCTCACTGCCGCCATCGCGCTGGCAGTGGCCGTGCTCGTGGCCGCGCTGCTCGCCCGCCTGCTGCTGCGCCCCATCCACGTGATCCGCAGCGGCCTGACGCGGCTGGGCAAGGGCGAATTCGGCGTGACGCTCGACCTTCCGCCCGGCGACGAGTTCGGCGAGCTGGGGACGTTCTTCAACACCGTCAGCCAGCAGCTGTCGGCCGATCGGTCGCTGCTGGCCGGGCAGAAGGCGAGCCTGCAGTCGGCGGTGGAGCATATCGAGGACGCCGTCGCGCTCTTCAGTCCCACCGGGGAGCTGATGTTCGCCAATCCCGCCATGCAGTCGGCGCTGCCGGCCTCGTCACTCGGCCGCACGCTCCGGAGCCTGTGGCCCGACGCGCATCCCTACCGCACGATCATCGAGGAGCCGCTCAGTGGCCGTGCCGTCGACCGCAGGGTCCGCCGCAC
>JABFRY010000424.1 GCA_013140955.1 Acidobacteriota bacterium | reverse complement strand
CGGCGAGGACGAAGGCGGCGAAAGTAACCGCCGGATTCTAAAGCGATCCGCTACTCAACCGGGGTGGACGTCACGTGCGCCGCAGCAGGGCCAGCATGACGAGTGCGCACGCCACGTGCAGCGCCAGACTGACGGCGTGGTAGCCCTCGACCGCGAGCCCGGCTGCGGCGTAGTTGAGGGCGAAGGAGAGGTTGACCAGGGGGCGACCCGCGACGGGCTCGCCCCGCGCCGGCGGCGTCAGTGCACCCGACAGGGTCCGGATCGACGTGTTGCCGACGACCGCATCCGCGTCGTCGAAGTGGAACGGCACGTCGAGGGTGCCGGCATAGAGGACGATGGCTACGACGAGAACGATCACGGGGCCGATGCGCGCCCAACGGGTCGTCGCCGGCGGCGATGTCACGCCCCCCGCTGCCGCCGCCTCCACCCGTGTCGAGGATCGTGCGCGCCGCCCCACACCTGAGTGTAGCCGAGCCTCGGTGCGGTCAGGAGCCGCGCCGGAAGGACCCGCGTCTTAGAAGACCAGCGTGCCGAGGGTCGTCCGAGCCTCCTGCGCGCCGGGGAACGTGGGATTGAGCGCGAGGGCCTTCTCGAGGGCCCGTCGTGCGCGGCTGTCCTCGCCCAGTTGCGCGTAGGCCATGCCCGCGTGGAACTGGAACATCACGTTCTCGGGCTGCTTGTCGAGGGCCAGTTCCAGGTACGGCAGTGCCTTGGCGGCCAGCCCCTGCTTCACGTAGATCCAGCCGATGGTGTCGTCGATCTCCACCTCGTCGGGCAGTTGCGACTTCGCGGTCTCGGCCAGCGACAGCGCCACGTCGAGGCTCTCGCCCGACTCGGCGTGCAGCCAGGCCAGGTTGTTGGCGGCGGCCGCGGCGCGTGGGTTGGCCGCGAGGGCCGTTTCCCACCACCGCCTGGCTTCGGCGGTGTCGTTCTGGGCGTAGGCCAGCACGCCGAGCATCGTCGGTGCGGCCACCGAGCGGGGTTCCACACGGGCCAGTTCGGTGAACTGGCGTGTCGCGTCCGGCAGCCGGTTCTGCGACATGTACAGCTGCGCCAGGCGTGCGTAGGCGGCGGGCTCGTCCGGCGCGAGCGTCATGGCGCGCCTGAGGGCCTCTTCCTCCTTCGCGGTGTCGCCGCTGGCCGAGTACACGGTGGCCGCCAGCAGGAGCGGCTCGACCGACCGGGGGGTCCGCTGCACCGCGGCATCCAGCCTGGCGGCTGCAGCGGCGAAGCGCCGCGCGGTCATGTCGATCGACACCAGGCCCGCCAGCGCTTCGAACGACTGTGGATCGATGGCGAGCGCCGCTTCGAACGACCGCGCCGCCGCCACCAGGTCCCGTTCGTCGAGATACACGGATCCGGCAGCCGCGTGCACGGCGGGCTCCCTGGGGTACTCCGCCAGGAGCACCTCGAGGGCCTGCTTGGCGCGCGAGTGGTCCTCGAGCCGCAGGGTCAGGGCACGAACGAGGGTGAGGTGCGCCCCCAGGCTGTCGCTGTGCGCCCGCACGGCCTCGGTCGCACGTTGGATGGCGGAGTCGGCCTCGCCGAGGCGGATGTGGAGGTCGGAGAGCTCGAGCAGCGCGCTGAGCGACGTCTGGTCGAGCTGCAGGGCCGACAGATACGCGCGCCTGGCATCCTCGATATTCCGTTCCGCCAGGAAGACGCGCGCCGAGACGACATGCGCGTTGACGAAGTTCGGATCGGCCCTGAGCGCGTCGTTCACCGTCGTCCGGGCGTTCGTCACGTTGCCGCCTGCCAGCTCCAGCCGCGCCTTGATGGACAACGCCTCGGCGTTGGCGTTCTCCCGGGACAGCACCTCGTCGATGAGCGTGAGGGCGCGGGCCCTGTTGCCGCGCGCGTGCTCGATCAGGGCGATACGGCCCGTGGCCCTGGCGTACTCGGCAGGCTCCCGGGCCAGGGCTTCGAACGTCGCCACGGCGTCATCCAGGCGCTCCACGGTCGTGTAGTAGTTCCCGAGCGCGTAGCGGGGCCCCGAGTCGGCTGCGAGGTCCACCAGCGTCTTCAGGTGCGGCTCGGCCTCGGCCGGGCGTCCGGCGTCCACGTACAGGGCGGCCAGCGCGTCGTTCACCCGCGTGTTTCGCGGCTCGCGCGCCAGGGCCTCGCGGAGCACCCGCTCGGCGTCCTCGTGCCGGCCCACCGCGCGATAGAAGTTGCCCAGGCCGACCGCCGTATCCGGCGAGCCGCCGCCGGCGTCGAAGGCCTGCCGGAAGGCCTCCTCCGCACCCTGTGTGTTCTCCTGCGCCAGCCGGAACACCCCGAGGTTCGTCAGCGTGGACGACCGCCCCGGGTCGATCTCGGCCGCGCGTTCGAGGACGCTGACGGCGTCCTCCAGGTTCTTGAGGCCCGCGAGGGCGTTACCGAGGAGCAGCAGGCCGTCCACGTCCTGCGCGTTGCGCTGGAGCACGACGCGGGCCCTGTCCTGGGCTTCCTTGAAGAGGCCGCCATTCAGCAGCAGGTTGCCCGCCTTGATCTGGAGCTCGGTGTCCTCGATCAGGATGTCGGCCGCCTGGATGTACTCGGGAAAGGCGTTTCGCATCCGACCCGCCGCCACGTACGCCTCGGCCAGTCGCAGGTGGGCGTCGCCGTTGGCCGGGTCGAGTTCCACCGCGTTCCGGTATTCGAGGGCGGCCTCGCTCAGGCGTCCCGCGCGGAAGTGCGCATCCCCGCTCTCGAGATACGCGGCCGCGCGTGTGACGGCGTCCCCGCTGCACCCGGCCAGGAGTGCACAGAGGAGCGCGGCAGGGAGCAGGATGGCAGCTGTTTTCATGGTCGGGTTCACACGATACCAAAAAGCAAAACGCGCGCCCTGTTCTGGGGCGCGCGTTTGCGACAGGTGTTCCCGGTGAGCATCAGCGGCCCTGGGCCGCCGGTTCCGGCCCTAGGCCTGGGCCCGGGCGTAGCGCCGGCGGGCGATGAGCGCCCCGCCCACTCCGAGCAGCAGCAGCAGCGCCGGCTCCGGCACGGGAGCCGCCCCGGTGATGATCGACAGCTTGATGCCGTCGTTGTAGAAGTGGCAGTCGGGGTCGAGGCCGATCGCGATGTTCTTGCCCGCGCTGTTCCCGATGTAGGTGGCCAGCGCCGACTCCTGCGCGTCGGTGAACGTGTAGGTGTAGGTGTAGAGCTGCTGGCCGCTGCGCGTCCCGTCGGCCACGAAGCTCCATCCGGGCGGGTTGGCCTGTCCGGGCGCGAGCACCGGGTTCCCACCGAGCGCCGCGAAGGAGCGGGCGGTCAGGAACGTGTCGGCCGTGCCGGCGTTCACCAGCCAGCTGCTGTCGCCCACGTGGCTCTCGGTGAACTCGTCGCTGATGGTCGTGACCGGCGACTGGTTGAGCGGTGCATCCTGATACGACCGCACGCCCGAATTCTTGGCGTTGTCGAGCAGGTGGATGAACAGCATGTTGGGATTGGTGTCCCAGTTGTACAGCTTCGTGAAGGTGAGTGACGCCCCGAGGATCTGCTCACCGACCGGCACGTTGATGTTGCTGATCTTCCACGTGTAGGTGTAGTGGTGATCCAGGTCGTACATGTCCGCCGGGGACGGGGTATAAGTCAGCACACCGGCAGATGCCGCAGCGGGCAGCCCCAGAAGGACCCCAAGTGCCAGAGCCGCTCCCGCAAGCCGATTCGCGCCGTTTTTCCACGCTGCCATCACGTCACGTCCTCCGATTACGAAAACGAAATCCCTTGTCTCGGTCATTAGCAGAGGCAAGATGGATGCCGGTCGAGCTTCCCCCGTGCGGAGCCCCGATTGTGCCGGACTCTCTCAGGAAAATCGCTCATTTCGAGTAACTATCGATCCCTTGCCCGATTACATGTCTCCCTAAGAGCCGACTTTAGTGGGGCTACGGACCGTCGGGCTGACTTCCGACCACCGGCGTCGGCCTGTCGACAGGGGCGTTGGGCGCGTGTACGCTGCTGCGGCGGCCTCGACGACAGGCGTCCGGTTCGAGGTGGAGGGAGGGACGGCGTGACGGGCATGTGGACACGGTGGCAGGTGCGGACGGTGCTGGCACTCCTGGCGGTGGGCGTGGCCCTGCCGGCCTCGTCGGGCGCCGAGGTGGTGCAGAAGACGGGGACATTCGGCGGCACCACGGTGCAGTACCACGTGCTGCTCCCCGACGGCTACCAGCCGTCGCGCACGTATCCGGCCGTGCTCGTCTTCACGGGCGGGCCGCAGACGTTCCAGATGGCGGGCCGCACGGTCGACGCCGACTGGCGGGCCGAAGCGGAACGACGCGGCTACATCGTCATCAGCCCGGGGACTCCCGACGGCAGCCTCTTCTTCCAGGGCGCCGACCGCATCTTCCCGGCCTTCCTCGACCAGATCCTCCGCGATTACAAGGTGCAGGGCGGCAAGCTCCACGTGGCCGGGCACTCCAACGGCGGGTTGAGCGCCTTCCACATCGCCGCCCGTCATCCGCAGTACTTCGCAACCGTCACCGGATACCCGGGGCTGCTCGACGGAGCTGACATGACGCGCATGGCGGCCCTGCAGCCGCTCTGCATCTTCATGCACGTGGGCGATCGGGATCCAGGCTGGTCCGGGGCGATGGAGCGCGAGGCGGAGCAGATGCGGCAGCGCGGCTACCGGGTGCGCTTCACGGTGGAGAAGAACCAGGTGCACCGCCTGCGTGCGCAGGAGATCGACCTGTCGCGGCGCCTGTTCGACCAGATCGAGAGCTGTCGCTAGAGCCGCGCGCGCGTCGGCGTCGCGCTCCGGCCCTCTGCCTTCCTGCTCCGTCTCCGGCGCCACGTGCGTGTCGGTGTCGCCCTCCGGATCGGTCCGACTTGTGAGCGACGCGACAGCGTGTGGTCCGGAAAACGGGGCGTCAGGCGGCGACCGAGGCCAGACCGCCTGACGCCCCGTTTTCCCGCGTCGTCGAACCGGAGGGCCGAGCCGGAGGGCGACACCGACACGCGCCGGAGGCCCGGGGCGGAGCGCGACGCCGACGCGCACACGACGGTCGCGCCAGTCGCCTGCGTGGCCTCAGGGCTTCTCGCGCAGGATGGTGATGCCGGCCAGGTCCGCCGGCTTCAGCTCCGCGGTCTCGCTGGCGGGGAACTCGCTGGCGCGGAGCATCGCAGCCAGAATCTCGGCGTACTCCTCCTCGGAGAACGCGCCGGCCTGTCCGGGCGGCATCTCCTGGCGGATGTAGGTGAAGAGTTCGCCGGCGGTCTTCGCGTTCCAGCCGAAGAGGAAGTCGTTGCCGGCAATGGCGGGCGCGCCGGCGCCTCCGCGCAGGTTCTCGCCGTGGCACACGGTGCAGGCGTTGATGTTCTTCGCCCCGCGCTCGGCCTGGGCCGTCGTATAGACCCCGTCCCATACCGTGCGTGTGGCCTGCGCCTGTCCGGATGTGGCGTTCAGGGCCACCGCCACCGCGAACCCCACGGCCGCCGCCGCTCTCGCCCCATTCCACATTCGCTGCGTCTGCATCTGCTGGTGCTCCAGGTCTCGAGACCCGTGCGGCGACCGCGCCGCCGCACGGGAGATGGTCGGTAGGTCCGCGTCCTCAGTTCCGCGCGGCCGGCAGCGCGAACACGAACAGGTTGTTGGCGTTGGCCGGCCGGATCTCAGGCGTCAGGCGCGCCGTGCCTCCCGTGGCCAGCGCGGATCCGGTGCTCACCGCCACGTACTGGCGGCCGTTGGCCATGTAGGTCACCGGGTAGCCGGTCACGGGCGCCCCGAGGTTGGTCTCCCACAGCACGCGGCCGTTGCGCTGGTCGAGCGCCCGGAAGCGGCCGCTCACGTCGCCGCTGAACAGCAGGCCGCTCCCCGTGGCCACGATCGAGGCCGTGCCCGCGCGCTGCTCGTACTTCCACAGCGTGGCGCCCGTCTCGACGGAGATCGCCTGGATCGTGCCCACGTTGTCCGTGCCGGGCGCGATCGAGGCTTCGGCCCGGACGGCGTAGAGCGAGTCGAGGCTCGGGCGGTCGGAGGTGGCCGTCATCTCGGCGCAGGTGTTCTGCAGCGGGAAGAACATCGTGTTGGTGAGCGGGCTGTACGCGCCGGTCTGGAAGTTCTTGCCCCCGTTCATGTTCGGGCAGACGAACCGCTGCTGTCCGGCGGCCGTGAAGAGCATCTCGGGGTTGACCGTCACCTTGCCCGTCGCACCGTCGATGCTGCTGATCACGGTCTGCAGCACCGTGGGCCGGGCCCACAGGAACTCGCCCGTCCGCAGGTCGAGCGTGTAGACGAGGCCGGTCTTGCCGGGAATGCCCGTGATGACCTTGCGGCGCTCGCCCGCCTGGATGCGCGGGTTCACCCACTGCACCTCGGCGCGGTTGGGTGTGACGGCGGTCTCCACGATCATGCGCTCGAAGGGATGGTCGAGATCCCAGTGGTCCACCACGTGCTGGTAGTGCCACACGATCCGGCCGGTGTTGGCGTCGATGGCCAGCGTGGAGTTGTGGTACAGGTACTCGTTCGAGTTGCTGCCGAACATGAACTTCGGCGCCGGCGACGTCACCGACGTGCCAACCACGATGAGGTTCGTCTCCGGGTCGAAGCTGGGCACCATCCACGAGCCCACGTGGCGGCGCTCGGCGAAGGGCACATCGCCCCACGTGTCGAATCCGGGCTCGCCGGGCGCCGGAATCAGGCGCGTCCGCCAGAGTTCCATGCCCGTGCGCGCGTCGTGTGCCGTGATGACGCACGCGTCCGGACCGCCCTCGGGCTCACAGCCGCGCCCCGAGATGATCTTGCCGTTGGCGATGATGGGCCCCGACGTCTGCTGGGCGCCCATCGTGTAGTCGAGGATCTTCGTTTCCCAGGCGAGCTGGCCCGTTGTGGCGTCGAGCGCGTAGACGAAGTCGTCGGCGCTCGTGTCGATGATGAGATTGCCGTAGATCGCCAGGTTGCGGTTGATGCCGGGCACGGGGAAGTACTTGTTCAGGTCCTCCGGCAGGCGGCGCCGGTACTCCCATCGCAGATCGCCCGTGGCGGCGTCGAACGACTGCACCACGTCGAGCGGGTTGGGGAAGAACATCACCCCGTCGCGCACGAGCGGCGTGCCTTCCTGAAGCCCCGGCTGCAGGCCACGCGCCCACGCCAGCGTGAGCTGGCCCACGTTGGACGGCGTGATCTGATCCAGCGGGCTGAATCCCCACGTGCTGAGGGTGCGGCGCCAGGTCAGCCAGTCCTGCGGCGGAGGGTTCTGGATGTCCTGGTCGGTGACAGGGGTGATCGTGCGCTGCGGTGCCGCCGGCGCATTCTGGCCGGCGACCTGCGCGCCCAGGAGAACGGCCACTGCAACCGCGGCCATCGCCATCGTTGAACGTCTCATCGAGCTGCCTCTTCTTGTGCTGGAGGTTCCGAAACGCCCGACCCGCCCAGGGCCCTGGTCGAGGGGTCGGTCGCCCGACGCCGCAGACACGCTACTACAAGGCCGCCCCGGCAAGAAACCGCGGCACGCAACCGGCAGGGTCGTGACGGCGGGCCCGCGGGCGTGTCTCCGGTCAGGCGGGGACGTGTGCCGCGTCGGCATCGGCGATCGCGAACCGTCGGACCTCCGCGAGCAGCGTCGCCACGCGGAACGGCTTGTCGAGCCATCCGTCCGGACGGAGTCGCCCTCGTGCGGCGGGCTCGGGTTCGGTGGCGGTCATCACCACCGCAGGGATGGCGGCCATGCGGGGGTCGCTCAACTGACGGTCTCGCAGGGCCCAGCCGTCCAGGGATCCCGGCAGCACAAGGTCCAGCAGGATCAGCGCGAAACTGTCGGGGTCGAGCTGGAGGTGCCGCAGCGCGGTGTCGGCATCGCGTGCGTCGGCCACCTGGTAGCCGTACAGCTCGAGCACCTGCTCGATGCCGAGGCGCACGTCGTCGCGGTCTTCCACCACCAGGATGCGGCCGGGCCGTGGCGCGATCGGCCTGGCGTCGTCAGCTGCGGGCGCGGGCCGCGTCGTGGTGGTGGTCGTCGCGCGGACGTGCGGCGGGTCGTGCAGCTCATCCATTGGCATCGGCGTGTCAGCCCGCAGGAGAACACGACCCGTGCCAGTTCACGTTGGCTGGAATGTCGGCGGAATTCCGAGGCAACGCCTGGACACCGGGTGGCCTCGACCGTGTCAGAAGTGCTCGATGACACGGTCGAGACCGCTCCAGGGGGCGCCCGGGCAGTGCGCGGGGCACTGCTGGTTGGCGGCGGTGCCCGGCGGCCAGGGCTGCTATCGGCCTGAGGCGCGCCCTGTACCCCCCGCGGCCCGCGGCGCCCCGCGGGGAGGCGTCTGGCACCGCCGCGCAAGGCCCACCGCGGGCCCACAGGCCGCGCGACGGAGCCCCTTCGACGGCTGGCGTCAGCGCCGTTCGATCGTGACCTGCTCGATCACGATGTCGGTGACCGGACGGTCGCGCGGGCCGGTGGCCGTGCGCCCGATGCCCTGCACGACGTCCATGCCCTCGACCACCTCGCCGAACACGGTGTGCCGGTTGTCGAGGTGCGGGGTCGGGACGAGGGTGATGAAGAACTGGCCCCCGTTTGTGTTGGGACCGCGATTGGCCATCGACAGGATGCCCGGACGATCGTGGCGGAGCGAGGGATGGAACTCGTCCTCGAACTCGTAGCCGGGACCGCCGATGCCCTGTCCGAGCGGGTCGCCGCCCTGGATCATGAACTTGTCGATCACGCGGTGGAAGACGATGCCGTCGTAGTACGGCGTCGTCACCTTCTTGTTCGTGCGGGGGTCGGTCCATTCGCGCGTGCCCTCGGCGAGCCCGACGAAGTTCTCGACGGTGCGCGGCGCCTCCTGCGCGAACAGGCGGATGGTGAACTCTCCCTGATTGGTGCGAAACTTCGCGAACACGTCGGCCACAAGCCCTCCTGTTGTCCCGGCCCGGGTGCGGCCGATGTCTGAGGATACCATCCGTGAGTTGCTACAATCCGACCACCCGATGAGTGTCCCCACGCAGTCCGATACCCCCCTGCTCGCCGTGGCCCGCGGCCTGAGCGACGATCCCTTCGCCGTGCTCGGCTGTCATCCCGCGGATTTCGACGGACGAGCCGGCACCGTGGTCCGTTGCATCTTCCCGGCGGCCGCCCAGGTGGATCTGCTCGTGGGCGGGGAGGTGCGGCCCATGGTTCGGGTCCACCCGTCTGGCGTGTTCGAGGGTGCGTTGCCGACGGACGGCGGGAGCCTTCCTGGCGCAGCGCCCTCCGCGTTCGACTACCGCTTCCGCGTGCACGACACCCAGCCGCCCCGCGAGGTGGACGATCCGTACCGCTTCGGCCGCGTCCTCACCGACTTCGACCTGTACCTGCTCGGCGAAGGCACGCACTACCGCGCCTGGGAGAAGCTGGGCGCCCGCTGCCTCACGCTCAACGGCGTCCCGGGTGTGCACTTCGCCGTCTGGGCCCCCAACGCCCAGCGTGTCAGCGTTATCGGCGACTTCAATGCCTGGGACGGGCGCGTGCATCCCATGCGCAAGCTCGTGCCGTCGGGCATCTGGGAGCTGTTCCTGCCGGGCGTGGCCAACGGCGCGCGCTACAAGTTCGAGGTCCGGACGTCGGGCGGGCACCTGCTGCACAAGGCGGATCCGCTCGCACGCTGGGGCGAGGTGCCCCCCCACACGGCGTCGGTGGTGTGGGACACCGGCGACTACCCGTGGCAGGACGAGCACTGGATGCAGGAGCGGGGGGCCAGGAACCTCTGGCACGAGCAGCCCATGTCGGTGTACGAGGTGCATCTGGGATCGTGGCGGCGCGGCGACGATGGTCGTCTCCTCTCCTACCGTGACCTCGCGCACACGCTGGTGCCCTACGCCCGCGAACTGGGATACACGCATCTCGAGCTGATGCCCGTGATGGAGCATCCGTTTGCTGGCTCGTGGGGCTACCAGGTCACGGGCTTCTTCGCCCCGACCAGCCGCTTCGGCACGCCGGACGACTTCCGCTACTTCGTGGACGAGTGCCACCGGCACGGCCTCGGCGTGATCCTCGACTGGGTGCCCGGGCACTTTCCGAAGGATGCGCACTCCCTGGCCCGCTTCGACGGCACGGCGCTCTACGAGCACGAGGATCCGCGGAAGGGCGAGCACCAGGACTGGGGCACGCTCATCTTCAACTACGGACGGAGCGAGGTCCGCGGGTTCCTCCTGAGCAGCGCCCTCTGCTGGCTGGAAAGCTTCCACGTGGACGGTCTGCGCGTGGACGCGGTGGCGTCGATGCTGTACCTGGACTACTCGAGGCGCGAAGGGGAATGGGTGCCGAACGAGTACGGGGGACGCGAGAATCTCGAGGCCGTGTCGTTCCTGCAGCAGCTGAACGTGCTCACGCACGACCGCGCACCCGGCAGTATGACCATCGCGGAGGAGTCGACGGCGTGGCCCGGCGTGAGCCGGCCCGTGCATCTCGGCGGCCTGGGTTTCAGCTACAAGTGGAACATGGGCTGGATGCACGACATGCTCGAGTACATGCGGCAGGACCCGGTCCATCGACGGTGGCACCACGGCCAGATCACGTTCTCGATGCTCTACGCCTTCACCGAGAACTTCGTGCTGCCGTTCTCCCACGACGAGGTCGTCTACGGCAAGGGCTCGATGCTGGGCAAGATGCCGGGCGACGAGTGGCAGCAGCATGCCACCCTGCGCGCGCTCTACGGGTACATGTTCGGCCACCCGGGCAAGAAGCTGATGTTCATGGGCGCCGAGATCGCGCAGGTGGGGGAGTGGAACCATGACACGAGCCTCGACTGGCACCTCCTCGACGATCCTCTGCACGAGGGTATGCGCCGGTGGGTGCGCGACCTGAACCACGCTTACCAGCGTGAAGGCTCGCTCCACGAGGTGGACTTCGACCATCACGGGTTCAGCTGGATCGACTGCCACGACCACGAGAACAGCATCATCTCCTTCATCCGCCGCGGGCGCGCGAAGGGCGACTTCACCGTCGTCGTCGTCAACTTCACCCCCGTGCCGCGCGAGGGCTATCGGGTGGGCGTGCCCGCCCGCGGCTGGTACCGCGAGCTCCTCAACAGCGATGCCGCCGAGTACGGGGGCGGCAACATGGGTAACGGCGGGGGTGTCGAGGCCCTGCCGGAGCCGACGCACGGCTATCCCTGCTCGCTGCGCCTGGTGGTGCCGCCGCTCGGGTTCCTGCTGCTCAAGAAGGACTGAGGTCGCCGGCGAGAGCGCGCACCTCGGCCAGGGCCGGGACGGCGTCCATGGCCCCGACGCGCGTGCACGCGAGGGCGGCCGCCGCGTTGGCGAGTCGCAGCAGCGCCTGCGGCGGGAGGCCTTCCAGCAAGCCGTGGATGAAGGCGCCACGGAACACGTCGCCCGCACCCGTGGTGTCCACCGTCTGCACCGGCAGGCCGGCTTCGCGGTAGAGCGTGTTCCCGTCGAGGAGCAGCGCACCACGGGCGCCGAGGGTGACGCAGAGCCGGCCCGGATGGCGGGTGCGCAGCGCCCGCAGCGCCCGCTCCGGATCCGCCTCGCCCGTGAGGACCGCCGGCACGTGCTCGGCCAGGACGGGGGACGTGACGAGCGCCAGCAGCGCCGGCGTGCGCGGCGTCACGCGTTCGATATCGCAGGTCACGACCGCGCCCGCACGGCTGGCACTGCCCGCCGCGGCCAGCGCCGCCTCCTCGTCGGCGTCGTCCACGTGCACTACGCGCGCCTGCGCCAGGACGTCGATCGGCAGCTCCTCGGGCCGAAGCGCCAGGC
>JABFRY010000125.1 GCA_013140955.1 Acidobacteriota bacterium | reverse complement strand
CCGCCGGCAGACGGCGCATTCGGTGTCCGGGCACGCGCCGCGCGTGCCCGGGCGCTCGGCACCGGCGGCCTCGAGCGGATACCGCCCGACCGCCGCGCACTCGTGCGGAACTACTTCAGGGACATTGGAGGAGAGGCACCGGAATGAGCACAGCAGCAGCCGGCATCGAAGCCAGGGCAGACGCGTTCCGCGAGTGCTTCGGGCACCTCCGGTCGGAGATCGGGAAGGTCTTCGTGGGGCAGGCCTCCCTCGTGGAGCACGTGCTCGTGTGCTTCTTCTGCCAAGGGCATGCCCTGATCGAAGGCCCGCCGGGGCTGGGCAAGACGCTGCTCGTGCGCACGCTCAGCGAGGCCGTGGGCCTGCGCTTCGCCCGCATCCAGTGCACACCGGACCTGATGCCCGCCGACGTGACGGGTACCAACCTGCTCGTGGAGACGCCCGCCGGCGCCCGGCAGTTCACGTTCCAGCAAGGACCGATTTTCGCCAACGTCGTCCTGGCCGACGAGATCAACCGGGCCACGCCACGCACGCAGGCCGCGTTTCTCGAAGCGATGCAGGAGCGACACGTCACGGTGTTCGGCACCACGCACCCGATTGACGAGCCGTTCTCGGTGTTCGCGACGCAGAACCCCATCGAGATGGAAGGCACCTACCCGCTCCCAGAGGCACAGCTCGATCGCTTCTTCTTCAAGCTGACGATGCAGGTGCCGGGCCTGGAGGACCTTGCGGAGATCCTCACGCGGACGACGGGCGAGTCGGCCGCCCACGTGACCCCACGCTTCGGCGCCGACATGGTGCGATCGATGGGTGCCCTGATCAGGCAGGTGAAGGTGCCGGATG
Organism: Acidobacteriota bacterium; assembly: GCA_013140955.1. Taxonomy (GTDB): domain Bacteria; phylum Acidobacteriota; class Vicinamibacteria; order Vicinamibacterales; family UBA2999; genus JABFRY01. Next base: position 2,811 of record JABFRY010000125.1, on the reverse strand, counting down.
AGGCCATGCGGCTCGTCCTCCGGCTCGTGCGGGGCACGCACCCGGAGATGCCCGAGGCGCCGGACGTCGTGCGGACGTACGTCCGGTATGGCGCCAGTCCACGCGCGGCGCAGACCATGATCCTGGCCGCCAAGGCCTTCGCGCTGCTCGATCGCCGCTACCACGTCGCCGCGGACGACGTCCGCCGTGTGGCGCTGCCCGCGCTCAACCACCGCATCATCCGCAACTTCCACGGCGAGATGGAGCAGGTCGCGACGACATCGATCGTCGAGCAGGTGCTGGCCGCCGCGCCTGCCTCGTGATGCCATGCTGACGGTCGACGAAGCCCGCCGGCTCGACGCGCTCACGCTGCAGGCCTCTGGCGCCACGCCGCTGGCGGCGGCCGCCGGGCTCCGCCGGACGCGTGAGCGCGGCGCGGGCATCGAGTTTCTCGACTACCGCCACTATCAGCCGGGCGACGACCCGCGCTCGATCGACTGGACGGTCGAAGCCCGCCTCGACCAGCTGGTGGTGCGCGTGTCGCGCGCCGAGGGTCACATCCGCCTGCACCTGCTGCTCGACACCAGCGCGTCGATGTCGATCGGCACGCCCACCAAGCTCCACTGCGCGGCTCGGGCCGCGGCGGCGCTGGCCTACGTCGCCATCGAACGACGTGATGCGGCAGGCCTCGCCACGTTCGACGACACCGTCCGCACCCGCGTGCCGCCGATCGCGGGACGGCCGCAGCTGTTCCGGGTGCTCGACTCGCTCGGCAGGGCCCGGCCGGCCCGCCGGTCCTCGCTGGATCGGTCGCTGACGGCGTATGGCTCCTCCGTCCGCGGACCAGGCCTGGCCGTCGTCCTGTCCGACTTCCTCGATGCCGGCGACGGGCTGGAAGGGCTCACGTACCTGGCCTACCGCGGCCTCACGCCCGTCGTCATCCAGGTGCTGGCCCCCGAGGAACGCCGCCCCCGGCTCGAGGGCGACGTGGAACTCGAAGACGTGGAGAACACGCAGGCCGCGCCACTGGTCGTGGACGACACGATGGTGGCCGCCTACGTGGAGCGGCTCGCGGCGCTCACCGGTCGGCTTCGCCAGCACTGCCTGACGCGGGGCCTGCCCTACGTGCAGCTGGACGCCGATGCCAGCTTCGACGATACCGTCCGCGCCTGCCGGCAGGCCGGGCTCCTCGGAGCGTTCGGCTGACCGCCATGACACTGGCCTCCCCCGCCGCGTTGTGGCTCCTTGCCCTGGCAGTCCTGCTGCTGTTCGCGCGCAGCCGCCGGCCCGCCGTGCGGACACGGGTGGGCACGCTGGCGCTGTGGCAGCAGGTCTCCCGCAACGAGGCGTCGAGGTTCTCGACCCGGGTGCGCCGGCACTGGCTCCTGCTCCTGCAGATACTGGTGGTCGTGGTCGCGGTGCTCGCGCTGGCCAGGCCGATGCTGTCGTGGCAGCGGGCGCGCGTGGCGCTCGTGGTGGATACGTCGTCGAGCATGGGGGCCACGGCATCGCCCGACGGCGCAGACACGCGCCTCGACGCGGCGGTGCGCATGGCCGGCGCCTGGGTGGACGAGCTTCCCCGATCCACGCGCGTGGTGCTGTGGACGGCCGGCGGACGGCCGGTCCGTCTGGGCGAGTGGGGCGCGCGGGACGACGCCCTGCTCGACGCCCTGGACACGCTCGCCGCAACGGCGCAGGCCGACGACGTCCCCGGGGCCTTGCGTGCGGCGGCGGCAGCGGACGACCTCGCGGAGGCGCTCGTGGTCTCCGATCGTGCCGCACCAGACACGGCCGCGCTCCCCCAGCGTCCTGCCGTGTCCTGGCGTACCGTGGGCGAGAGCCTCGACAACGTCGCGGTCGCCACGATCGGCGCACGGCGCACGCCCGGCACCACGGGAGGCGACGTGCTGGTGCAGGTACGGAACGACGGCAATGCGGTGGTCGATACGGTGGTCGAACTGCGCCGGGACGACCAGGTCGTGGAGACGCGGCCGCTCCGCGTGTTGGCGCACGCTGACGCGGCGGTCGTCATTCCCGTCCTTCCGCTCACGGGCCTGCTTGCGGCGCGCGTCACCCCCGGCGACGGCCAGCCGCTCGACGACGTGCGCCACCTGCTGCTGCCCGATGTCGAGCGGGTGCGCGTTGTGCTCGTGGGACAGGACTACTTCGTCGAGCGGGCTCTCAGGGCCAACCCGTTCATCCGCATCGAGACGGAGACAGGCATCAGCGCCACCGGTGACACGGCCGACGCGGCAGCCGGAACAAGGGACAGAACAGCGGACGGGACAGCGGTCTTCGTCTGCATCGGCTGCCCCGACGTGCCGGACGGTCAGAGCCGCGTACTGCTGGTGCGGACCGCGCCGGCCGCCGCCCAGGATGCCGGGCGCATCGGGCGCCCCGGCGGACCGCATCCGCTCGCCAGGGCGCTCGACACACCTGGACTCGAGGCGATGGCCGTGCGGGGGCCGGAGACACCAGGCGCCCTGGTCGTTGCCACCGCGGGCGACTGGCCGCTGCTCACCGCCACCGAACGGGGAGACCGACACATGGTGGAGCTGCGCCTCGATCCCGGGCGGTCGCCGCTCGTGCTCGATCCCGCATTTCCCCTGCTCGTGGCCGACGTGGTGTCCTGGCTCGCGGAACGTGAGCGTCTGACGCTGACGGCCGGAGATCCGCTCGGGTGGGCGATCCCAGCCAGCGAGCCGGGTGCGGAGCCTCTGACGCTCGAGCGCCCGGACGGCACCAGCATCACGGTGCGGAGGCCCCTCTCAACACCTGTCCAGTCCCCCGTCCCGACCACTGGCGCGGCGGAGGACGTTGCCGGCGGCGAGT